>JARFQI010000007.1 GCA_029287855.1 Arenicellales bacterium
AATCGGAAGAGCGGCGTTCTTTGCCCGTTGTTTTATCTATGCTGGATTGCTGATATGGGGCTGGCAGTTTATACAGATGGACTATTACTATTATGTCAACGGCATGCGGATTGATTCCGCTACGCCGGAAATTTATGACTCTTTGCTGCATAACGTAAACCTGATATTCCATGAAGCGGGTCATGTTGTTTTTCGTCCCTTTGGACGATTTATGACGATACTCGGGGGTTCGCTGCTGCAGATCCTGATACCGCTGCTTGTCATGTTGGTCTTTCTACTGAAAGAACGAAATACGTTTGGTGCTGCCGTTGGACTGTGGTGGACGGGCCAGAATTTTATGGATGTGGCACCGTATATCAATGACGCCAGGGCAGGGCAGATACCTTTGCTTGGTGGCGGTAATGGTACAGATCGCCCCGCTATGCATGACTGGCATAATCTGCTGTCTGGTGCCGGCATGCTGGAGTACGATCATGCTATTGCAGCGCTTGTCAATGGTACGGGTATTTTGCTGATGCTGTTGTCGTTGCTATGGGGCGCGAAGCTTCTGCAGCTCCAATATAAAAATCTTTGATCGACTTCCTCATGATCGGGATCTGACCCCAGTTTTTCGATCACTATGTATCCATGCGTAGCCGATACCAGCCAGCTTGCTCTGATAGTTGTAATGGCAGGCCATATAAGCTGCTCAGCGATTCACTGGTCAACACCGCCTGTTTGGCGCCATCAGCAATGACCTTGCCAGCTTGAAGTAAAACGACGCGGTCGATATCCGGAATAATTTCATCTACGTGATGTGTGGTCAGAACCAGGCTGTTTCCCGCCAGGCAGAAGTCGCGCATCAGCGCGAATAGATCAGCCGAAGCCCTGATATCCAGACCGTTAAAAGGCTCGTCAAATATCAACGCTGAGGGATTATGAACAAGCGCCCTTGCTGCCAGCAAGCGTCTCTTCTGGCCAGTGGATAAACGCTGGAACATCGTGTCTCGATATTCATCCATGCCTACTAGATGCAGTAATTCTTCAGCTCGCTGCAACTGATCCGCATCAGCATGCAGATGCGCATGGCTGCCGATGGCGCCGAAAAAACCGGATAAAATAACATCAATAGCCGTGGTGTATGGTGTGTAGTCTTCCTGAAGATCCTGCGAGATCAAACCGATTTTGCTGCGCAGTTCCCACAGGTTGACGATTTCGCTGCCGAACAGTTTGACCCAGCTATTCGGCCTCACCACGGGGTAGATTTCTCGAGTGACCAGTTTCAGCAAGCTGCTTTTTCCCGAGCCATTTGGGCCCAGGATAGCGACTTTTTCGCCTGTTTCAACACGCAGGCTTAATGCCTCGAACACCTGTGTGTCGTGTTGCCAGGCACTGACCTTGTGGATATCGATCATTTTTTGAAGTAAGCAATAATAGGGGACAGCTTAGACTCCAATTTAATGTATCTTTTACCTGGAAACTGTTAGATTAATTTCGCATTTAATTTAATAGGCACTGCTGACAAAGCCATGGATACAGGGCAGTTCTCTTTTGCAATTGTTGCCAGTTCCACAAGCTTTTCTTCAGTAATGTCCTCTATTTGGGCTTGCAGATTTAAATCAATATCTTCAAACGACCAATCATATCCTTCCTGTTTCATATGAATAACGGCTTCTGCAGCTAATCGAGTAGGAGTATATCCAGCAGCAACAATCTGGAAACTAAGTGCCATACAGAAGCACCCTGCATGGGCTGCGGCAATCAGCTCTTCAGGATTCGTACCGGCTGCACCATTTTCATTCTCAAATCGGTTAGATAAATTGTAGGGCGTTTTATTTAATATCCCGCTGGGAGAGCTAAGTTCTCCGCTACCTTCCAGGCCTGTTCCAAACCATTCAGCAGTTCCTTTTCGTATAAGACTCATGTTTCACCTTAAGTTAATTAATGGGTAATAGGGGAGAGACCCCGATTAGATCACAATTCTAGTGGGGTGGTCTGCCCGACCACTTTTCAGCGTAGCGATTGATTACCGTACTCACTGCCTCGGGAACGTTCTGCACAACCATCTGCCTTTTGCCGTCGGCAAAGAAGCCAGGCATGTCATAGGGGAGGCGTCGACCCAGTTTCTCGAAAGTGCGCTCCATCAATGCCGGGTCCAGAGACCGAGTGGCTGCAATGCCAGAATTCAGGTTTATCACCCGCCACGGGCGCCATTCATTGCTCCTGTCATCGTCGATTTGCAATTCTTCGGCAGACGCTTCAATAACTTCTTCCATAATCTGGCACATCTCGGCGAGATCATTCGGTTCGCTCAGTCCGTTCACAAGTTTTCCGAAGCCATCAGCTGTGCCTTTAAGGTTTTTGATAACCGCATGACGGCGCGCGAGCCAGACCGCCAGTGACGGAAATACACGCGACATATCATCCATGTGATCCATGATCTCAAGCTTTCGGACCATAAAATCGAGCCTGTCCAGGATATCGAGACCGTAAGCACCAAATTCGGTCAATTCATCTGAATCGAGATGGCACTGATCTGCTTCGACTGCAGCAGCGACCTGAAAAAGTTCGGACAGGGCTGAAGCCAGGGCGCGCGGGCCAGAATCGTCTTGCATGATTCTCGCCGCTTCCTCATCCCTGGCCAGTATCGCGTTCATAACTTTCAGTGCCAACTGAGAAATATCGTCAATTTCAAATACTAGATTGTTCATAGGTCATGCAGTATATATGAGTTGGATCATTGGCTGTCAGGAAAACTGGGGTCAGATCCCGGTTTTCTTATCACGCCGACTCCTTTAAGCTGGTTGTTTCGGGAACAAGCTAAAATCTGAAACGTGTCACCAGCCTGCCTTCAAACAAGGCATCCAGGTACAGGCTGTCAGTTCCTTTTATTCAGCATATTTGCATCTCGGGTAGCTTGATATTCAGTAATGAGAGGCCCATATTAACCCTATGCTACAAATCCTAATTTGGAGGAATAACAATGCAGCTACCAGAACGTGATGGTGACGGTTACCTGGTCGATATGAATGACTGGACACCCGAAATAGGACGTGCCATGGCTGAAGCCGATGGTGTCGAACTCGATGACGTCAAATGGGAACAGATACTCAAGGCAAGGGAATACTATGAAGACCACGCGGTGGTTCCACCGATACGCAAGTTCTCCAAGTATATCGCTGCCGATCAAAAGGAAATGTTCAAAATGTGGATGACGGGACCAATGAAGCCCATTACCAAATATGGCGGCCTGCCGAAGCCGACGGGTTGCGTCTAAGTCAAGAACAGCCCAACTGATGCAGAACCACGGCTAACTATCTATTCAGCCGGAAAACTGGGGTCAGATCCCAGTATTCTCTAATATAAGCATAAACTGGGATCTGACTCCGGCTTTTCGTTATGATATTAAGATGCAACAGTAGGCCGGGATTTTGAAAGGATCAGTTGAATGAACAAAACAAACGGTGAAACTGCAGGATGGTTTCGTTGGTTCAAGCGTATCAGCTTCACTCTCCTGGTTCTCGCCCTCGTTGTGCTGGCGGCGGGCCACTACTATGTCACGAAACAGGTACGCTGGCTGCCTGGCGAATCTTTCTCGGGAGTGCCAACTCAGGAGCTTCAGCAACTCGAAGGCGTACTCGAATCACATGTTCAGGTGCTGGCCGGTGAAATTGGCGAACGCAGCATCTATATTCCTGGGGGAATGCGTTCTGCAGAGAGGTACATCATAGAGCAGTTTGCCTCGTTCGGTCTCGACCCGCAGATCCAGCACTACACTGTCGAGGCAGAACTGATTCAGCAGACGACTATGCGACTCCTCAGGAATCACGGGATACGGTTACAAGGTAAACTTGCAGTTTACCCGAACGCTCTTGGCGATGCTGTGCTGAAGAACATCTGGGTTGAAATTCCCGGTACACTCAACCCCAAACGCCTCCTCGTCGTCGGTGCTCACTTCGATACTGTCAGAAACACACCCGGCGCCAACGACAACGGCAGCGGTATTGCCGCGCTGCTGGAACTCGCACGCGTATTATCTATTGTACGCCCCCAGGTGACCGTCATTCTCGTCGCATTGAGTGCCGAAGAACTTCCGATTGGCGGCATCAAAGGAGCATCCGGCAGCAGTGTCTTTCTCGATGAACTGCTCGAGCGGAACAGAACACCTTTCGGGATGGTCTCGCTGGAGACGATGGGCTATTACAGCGACCTAGAAGGAAGCCAGAAGTATCCTGCTCCACTGGATCGCTACTATCCCAGCCAGGGAAATTTTATTGCGTTTGTATCCGATTCGAGCTCCCGAAAATTCGTACGTGATTTCGCAGGCCGCTTTCGACAACATGCTGAAATCGCATCACAGGGTGCGACGCTCCCCGTCAGTCTCGTACCAGACGTTCTACGAAGTGACCATGAAGCTTATGTTCTGCATGGTATCCCCGGGATGATGGTCACCGACACGGCTAACTTTCGTTACCCGGACTATCACCGGAACACCGACACGGTCGAGAAGGTCAACATCGAAAACCTGGCCCGAGTGGTACAGGGTCTGATCGGCGCTATTATCGATATGCAGTAAAAATTACAAGCTGTAGCGAGAAAAGCGGAAATAAATGACTAAGGACTAAGGAGGAGAGATTGACGCACTTTTTTTACTCTTGACCGCAGGAAATGGCCGAATTGTGCAATGACGGCCTTGAGGAAAGGGGGCGAATAAATAGGGGAGATACTACATTTTATAATATAGCAATAGAGTAGTAGCCTCGGTTAATAATGAAAGATAATTTTGTTACATTTCCTATTATTTATGCGTGCTAGAGGAAAAAACTGGAATAATGAAAGCAGCTGACCTGTTCATTAAGGCACTGGAATCTGAAGGCGTCGAATATATCTTCGGTATACCTGGCGAAGAAAACCTCGATTTTCTCAACTCACTTAAAGGTTCTTCGATCAGGTTGGTCCTGACTCGGCATGAGCAGGCGGCCGGGTTCATGGCCGCTACGTATGGCCGATTGACTGGCAAGGCAGGCGTTTGCCTGTCCACGCTTGGGCCGGGAGCCACCAACCTTGTAACCGCCGCTGCCTATGCTCAGCTTGGTGCCATGCCAATGTTGATGATTACCGGGCAGAAACCCATCAAGACCAGCAAACAGGGGCAGTTCCAGATTGTTGATGTGGTGGACATGATGCGGCCGCTGACCAAGTTTACCCATCAAATCAGCAGTGCACATAACATTCCAGCGAGGGTGCGCGAGGCTATACGCAGGGCGGAGGATGAACGGCCGGGTGCGGTACATCTTGAGCTGCCTGAAGATATTGCCTGTGAGGAAACCGATTCAGCGGTCATTGTCAGGAGTAGATTTGACATCCCCCATGCAACGGATAACTCCATTGCTGCCGCTGTCGAGATGATTGAATCGGCCAGGCATCCCCTGATGTTGATTGGTGCCGGCGCCAACAGAAAACGGTTTACCGCCAGCCGTGGCGTATTCATCAAGAAAACGGGCATTCCATTCTTCACTACCCAAATGGGTAAAGGCGTCGTTGATGAACGTAACCCGCTTTTCCTGGGAAACGCCACGCTTTCTTCCAATGATTATTTACATCGTGCTATTGAAGAAACCGATCTGATCATAAACGTCGGTCACGACGTCGTTGAAAAACCCCCGTTCTTTATGGAACAGGGAGGATTTAAGGTGATCCACGTCAATTACATTACCGCAACTATCGATCCGGTTTATTACCCGCAGCAGGGTGTGATTGGTGATATTGCCAGCAGCATGGAACGGATGACTGAACAAATAACACCACAACAAAGCTGGGACTTCTCTCGATTTATGGAGGTTAAAGCACATCTTGATAGACATTTACTGGAAGGGGCAGAAGATGATCGATTCCCTGTGTATCCACAACGCCTGGTCGCCGATGTACGAAAGGCGATGCCTGATGATGGCATCATTGCGCTCGACAACGGAGTCTACAAGATCTGGTTCGCGCGTAACTATAGAGCCTATGGGCCGAATACTGTCCTGCTAGATAATGCCCTGGCAACCATGGGTGCAGGTTTGCCTTCTGCGATGGCGGCCAAAATTGTTCATCCACAGCGCCGGGTAATGGCCATCTGTGGCGATGGTGGGTTTATGATGAATTCACAGGAGATGGAGACGGCAGTACGTCTGCGCCTTGACCTTGTTGTACTGATTCTCAAGGACAATGCCTACGGTATGATCAAATGGAAACAGGCCAATATGGGCTTTGATGATTTTGGTCTCGATTACGCTAATCCGGATTTTGTCCAGTATGCCAACAGCTATGGGGCAACTGGACATCGAATCGAATCAGCAGAATCACTAATCCCCCTGATAGAAGAGTGTTTTAGTACCGCTGGAGTTCACTTGATTGAGGTTCCGGTCGACTATTCAGACAATGACCGCATACTTAATTCGGATATTAAGGAACAAAGCCAACGGATATAGAATTGCAGGGGAACCAAAAAAACGGCAAAAAAACGGGGTCGGATCCCAGTTTATGCTTATATTAGAGAAAACTGGGATCTGACCCCGGCTTTTGTGACCCCGGCTTTTGACTCGGGCTTTCCTTCCGTCCCCGGCTACTCGGCTAAGCCGGACCAGAAGATGGCTCCCTTGGCGAGGAATTCGTCGTAGTGCATGTAGTGCGATCCGTCGCAGGAAAAGGTCAGGCTCACCATACCGTTGAAAATATTGACGGAGGCCGTGCGTAAATAGATGTTGTTATCCACATTGCGCAGACCCTGCATGGCGTCCAGAATCCGTATAATCGCGGCCCGCGGTATCCTGGCTTCCTCGGGATACGACCGTGATGGGTAAAGCAGGCAAATGTCCGGATCCATGAGTACTTCCTGATCCAGGATGCGATAGCGCAGAGGGTCGTCGATTGTCCAGATAGTGGCCTGGCTACTCGAGAAATGAAGCTGGCATTGGAACACGCCGCGCTCCGTGATCAGTTCCTCCAGAATCGACAGTGCATTCTGCATATTGCGATCCATCGGGCTTTCGACCCGGGTCTGCTGGAACAGCGTACCGCGGATTGCCGGGTCGCCCTTCACCTGCCGCCAGTCATGAGGCTCCTGGTATAAGGCAGAAGTCACCGGCAGGCCGCGCAGGTCGAACTCCGCCCCCAGCTGCCCTATGGTACCTGCCCCCGTCACCACGACTTGCAGTGCGGTCAGCGAAGGACGATGTGCGTTCAGGCTGACATAGGCGTCCGATAACAAAAAACCCCACGCCGGCATCGTCTCCTTCATGTATGGACGCTCGGAGCGATTGAACTGATAGTGCTCGATGGTGAGCCCGGAATTACTGACCTGGTCGCTAATCTGCACACCGTCGGTGCCGACGACATACAGATAGGTACAATACGGTATGCTCGAGAAGCCTTCCAGGAGAACCGTATTCAGCCCATCCCGATCGCCCCATTCCAGTGCGCATTTCTCGGCCAGCAGCGCGAGTGGTTCTCGAAGCATACGCGCCAGTTCTTCGCGCTGTCTGTAGATGCTGTCTTTCCAGGAGGGTTTTATGAACTCGCCAGAAATCAGTTGTAGATCAGGCAAAAGCTGTCTCACTCTTTTGTTCTTCTATTATTCTTATACCGGCCAAAAGATCTACTCATTATCGATGTATCAGAAATCGTTAGCAGCAAGGCTGTAAGCATAGCTGCCCTTGCCTTTGCCACCTGCAAGATATGCCTTATTTGCTGCCTTATGTATTCGGTCCAGTACCGAATCAAAAGCTTTTAAAAATTCTTTTTCGGCGCCGCTGATACCGGGACAGAGCCGAACAAGGGCATCTGTCTCGACAAAGAATGAAACCTCGATGGTGCTGTCATAGCCCCAAAAGCGAACACGATTTTTGTCAGCATCGTAACTGCGACTCGGATTCGGAAAGCTCAATTTCATAGTCTTGTCCCACTCATCGTATCGATGGTTTCTAAATGATTCTCTAACGAATTCATATCAGTAATTGGTTCCAAACGAAAGGTCAGTCGCATACGAGGGTATACGCAGGTTGGCAAGGCGGCTGCCTTGTGTGACTGGGCCACCGGCAAACAGTACATATAGATACTTACTGCCACCCTCAGCGGCGAATTGCTTATTGAGTGCCCTGGCCATTGTCCTCGCGAACCTTGGCAGACCAAATTCAAGATAATAATTTCGCAAGTATAGAATCACATCCCAGTGTCCGTCGCTCAGAATAATATCTTCTTTTGTCACAAGACTTGCTGACTTGCTCCTGTTCCAGTCTTGTTTGTTAAGTTCTGCCAGGCGAATATCCATCAGTTGGCTGGAAGATTCGGAGTCCTGAGGATTGTTAGTATGTTGCTTCATAAGGTTGACCTGAGTAAATTAAATTAATAGTGGTGTAGCTACCTGCTGCCTTCAGCATTTCAGACTTCTGAGTCATCGTCTGCAGAAGCGGCGGCATTCGGTTTTCTGACAGGGTGGTTCATTGAGGAAAATAGCGCTGAACAGACTTTAAGCCGATAAGCTTGACGATGGGTGCGGGAACAGAACAAATAAGAAATACTTGCTCGTTACGAAAACAAGTCTGCTTATAATCACTATAGGCTGATCAAACGCATAAAGATATGTATTTATTATTTATATTTATAAAATCATTTAGGAACAATCAATTTATCCTGTTATTAAAACGCAATTCAAACTTTAGTCACCAGCACCCTGTTATTTCAGCAAATGCCCCCATATAACAGTATGCTGTGTTATTCTGAGAGCAGAAGAGTGTTTTCTCCAATATCAGGTACTACAGGGTACTGTCTCCTGTCATTTTGAGCCATCCGCAGCAATATGTACTGCTGTTTTCTTAATGAAATCCTTAGTTTTAATATCTTCGGACAACACCAGAAAAAATCACTCGTGCGTGACGTTCGGCAATAGTGCCTTACGCCCCACCGTTCTATATTGAGTTTTGATGCACATGTCATTCATTCTTAGTTTCACTTTCTGAAACGTTAGAACGCTTGTGACAGAGCAGAGCACAAAGCAACAGGCCTATTGGCGAAACTGATAATTCGTACATGAAGTCACACTTACATTTATAAAAAGGATCGACAACATGAACAAATTAACAGTCGGAGTCATTGGGACTTCGAAGAAAGAAGATGAGCGACGGTATCCAATCCATCCAGGGCATTTGCCGCGCATAGCTGAAGAGCTTCGCTGCCAGCTGATTTTTGAGGAGGGTTATGGAGCCCCTTTCGGTATCACAGACTCTGAAATTGCTGCTCAGACTGGTGGCATTGCAACTCGCCACGAGTTATTGACCGACATCGGCACGGTTATTATTAACAAGCCAGTATTAGCTGATTTAAAGGAACTCCGCGAAGGCGGAACACTATGGGGCTATGTGCATTGCGTGCAGCAACAGGACATTGCCCAGGCGGCTATCGATCGTAAGCAGACGCTCATTGCCTTTGAGGATATGTACGTTTGGTCTCCTGACGGATACATTGGCCGTCACACCTTCTATAAAAATAACGAAATGGCTGGCTATTGCGCTGTCATACATGCCCTGCAACTTAAAGGTATCGACGGGCATTACGGCAATCAACGCAAAGTAATTCTTTTCGGTTTTGGTGCAGTCAGCCGCGGTGCGATATACGCTCTCAAGGCACATGGTTTTAGAGATATCACCATCTGCATTCAGCGGCCTGACCACGAGGTGCGTGAAGAGGTGCTCGATTGTAACTATGTCAGAATTCAATCAGGCATCGAGGGCGAGGCACGCATGATGGTAGTGGAACACGATGGAAAAAGGCGACCGTTGACTGATTTTATAAGTGAAGCAGAGATCATCGTAAACGGAACCTTTCAAGATACAGAAAATCCTACCGACTTTGTTACCGAAGAAGAAAGCGCATGCCTCAAGCCCAATGGTCTGATTATTGATGTCAGCTGCGACGAGGGAATGGGATTCTTTTTTGCCAGGCCAACCACATTCGAGAACCCGATATTTAAATATGAAACCATCGATTATTACGCCGTCGATCACACGCCTAGCTACCTCTGGGAAAGCGCAACGCGATCAATTTCTGCCGCTCTCATTGTTTATTTACCTACGGTACTCGCAGGCCGTGATGGTTGGCAGTTAAATGAGACGATTCGAAAGGCGATCAATATTGATGATGGTGTGATTCAGAATAATTCTATTCTGTCGTTTCAAAAACGTGAGCCGGACTACCCCCATGCGTATATCGATCCGCCCGCAAATACTGTCCCGAATATGGTCGCCTAACAATTTCCTCGGTCCGTCGTAACTTCGGCGCGCGGCTGAGGTAAGCGTTCGATTTCAACTACTGGACACCAAACCCATGACTGAAACTGCAGGAGTAGCGCTAGCAACATTTTTTGCCGTGATAGGCCCGCTAGATGTTGCTGCGATGTTTGCTGTGTTAACAGCAAACCAGACGGCTCAACAGAAACGATCGGTAGCCATCCGTGGGTCATTAATTAGCACTGGAATTCTGGTGGCCTTTGCGTTAATTGGAGAGCTCCTGCTGGCTGGCCTCGGCATATCTCTTGCGGCACTGAGGGCAGCCGGGGGTATCCTGTTGTTGCTTATTGGCATTGAAATGGTTTTTGCACGTTCTTCAGGCGTCACATCAACAACAGATGAAGAGGAGCAGGAAGCAATTTCAAAATCAGACATTTCTGTTTTCCCCTTGGCTACTCCTCTTATTGCCGGGCCGGGCGCAATGGGTGCAGTTATTTTGCTTATGGCTCACCAGGAGGGAAACGTTACCGGTCAAGTAATTATCATTGCATCGTTGCTGGCGATTTTATTGCTTACCTTTGTTTCACTGTTGCTTGCCGGTAAGATTGTAAAATTGTTTGGAGTAACGGGGATGCATGTTATTACACGGATCATGGGCGTCTTGCTGTCTGCACTGGCAGTTCAATTCATCTTCGATGGTATCAGGCAAAGTGGGTTGGTTGGGCTCTAGTCGAGATATGTACAGATTACCCTGTAACGCGTCCCCTTTTACGCTTCTGCATTTCCCTCCCAGGCTAAAATAGGGTACAAGGGCGCCATGAAAATTCCTAAACGAATACAGCCCCTGGTTGATAATGGCCTGGTGGATGAAGTCATTCGCCGATTGATGAGTGGAAAAGAGGCGGACGTCTATGTTGTGCGCTGTGGGTCGGAGATTCGCTGTGCCAAGGTCTACAAAGAAGCAGTAAATCGCAGTTTCAAACAGGCAGTGCTATACCAGGAAGGCCGAAAAGTTCGCAATAGTCGCCGCGGTCGTGCTATGGAGAAGGGTTCAAAATTCGGCCGTAAGCAGCAGGAAGAGACCTGGCAGACCGCTGAAGTGGACGCGCTGCATCGCCTGGCTAACGCAGGTGTGCGAGTTCCTCAGCCTTACCTCTGCCTTGATGGCGTCTTGCTGATGGAATTGATCATCAATGAAGAGGGTGATGTAGCTCCACGCCTGTGTGATGTTGAGATGTGCGCACAACAGGCACTTGAAGACCATGCCGTTGTCATGCAATACGTGGTGCGTATGCTCTGCGCAGGACTGGTACATGGCGACCTGTCAGAATTTAATGTGCTGGTGGATGAAAATGGTCCGGTCATTATCGACCTGCCTCAAGCAGTAAATGCGGCGGAAAATAACAACGCCGAATCGATGCTTGCGCGGGATGTTGACAATATGACTCGCTACTATGGCCACTATGCTCCTGAATTGCTCGACAGCCGCTATGCCAAAGAAATCTGGGCGCTATACGAGGACGGCGAGCTGCACGTTGAAACGAAGTTAACAGGCACTTTTGAAGAAAGCACACAGGCCGCCGATGTGGATGCTGTGATGGAAGTGATCACCGCAGCTTTTGTAGAAGAGCAAGAGCGG
>JARFQI010000039.1 GCA_029287855.1 Arenicellales bacterium
ACCAAAAGAAAGGATACCCGACATGCCCGCCCTTCGGGTGCCCTGCGATGCTCGAATGAACCGGCGGGATGTGAACTCGCTACGCTCGGACAGCACATCCCGAGGCCCCCGGCTCACCCTGTGCTTCTCGGCGGGCCTGAACGGGTGATTGAAGATCAAAGACTAAGGACAAAAGAATAATCCTTCTTCGTCATTCCGGCATGTCTATAGCCGGAATCCATTCTTTTTAAGACTCTGGATACCGGCCTGCGCCGGTATGACGGTTGTGTGGTCAGGGAGAATTGTACTTTCGTGTCAGGTGTCACCGGGCCGGTGTTGACCTGGGTTTTGATCTTAATACCCCTTTTGTGTTGTCGAGCACAGCAGGCTTAGAGCGGATAAGCGCGAGGACTGTCTGAGCAATAGCGAGTTCCGCAGTGCCCGCTCTACGCTGAAGCGCACAGAGACGCCGCGGGCCAACACGGTAGGGTGTCTTTGATATTCTTATGGAGTGTTTCTTTAGACAAGCAAAGATAAGTGACTCGCCCAGAAAGGGCGAATCACTAATGAAAATTCATAAAACAAGAAAAACACTCGAACAAAAATATAAAAACCGAGAAAAATCTAATCAAGAAAAATCAAAACCGAGAAGAAAAACTCATCATCGTCCCATATCTGCCGCGGGCAGTCTTATCTGCCAGCCCATTCGGATCATTACGGTATATCATGTAAGCCGCAAGCCCTGACTGTTTCCCGAGCGGCAGGTGATATCCCAGTTCTATATCTGTTTCCCGCTTAGCGTCAGCAAGATCAAGACGTTCCGTCTCCCTGAGTGCATTTCCGGTTGTGAAATCAACCTGAGTTGGTACTGATAATGACATGCTTCCCTGGTTGATATGCAAGGGGCTCGACAGGGTCAGGCTGACACGGTCATTTTTTCTTATCAGACCTCTTCCTGATAACCCCAGCGCATAACTATTACTGCCTATTCCAGAAAATTGCTGCAATAATCCCCTGTTCCTGTCTTTTACCAGGGTATAGCCCTGCGAATATATGGAATGCAGTGATATCTTCTGGCTGAGCTTCAGTCTTGCAGTGAATCCTGCTGCCAGGGTTTCTGATTGTTCGACACTCAGAGCGCCTGCAGAAGCGCCACCGAACAAGCTACCCTGTTCGTTTAGTCCTGAGAACTGCACTCCCAGGCGAAGTCTTTCATGCGGCTGGATACTACTCTCGAGCAGCACTGACTTGCTTTCGACGCCGTAGTCGGTGTTGTCATCCATATCCACGACTGCCAGCTTGAGGTCGACCCCTGTTGCAGTTTTATAACCCGCCAGAGCCATATTACCGCTGGAAGCGAAACCTGCATAAGGGGCTGTAAGATTGCGTCGATCAAATAGAGTGGTTTCGTTGACCTCCTCGGCCAGTCCAAAAAACTGACGTGGGTCAAGATTCATGTTTAACGCATAATAGGCTCCCCTGTTACCTCCCTGATGAAGAGACAAAGACCAGTTCTCAATATTTTCCTGATCATCAAATTCAGAAACCGGGTACAGTTCCTTTGCAGGATCTCGGTCATACCATACAGCTATCTGCAGCTTCTCTGTGATAGCTAATTGTGCCATTTCTGTTGTACGACGCAGATTCTTCATCATACGGTCCATCGTCAGCCCGTCATTACGCACCTCTATCAGTTCGCCCAGATCTACCTTGTAGGGCCGGTCGTAACTATCGACCACGACAGCTTCCTTTAGCTTTTTGTTGTTGTAAATTACTGCCGCTGCCACACCAGCACCGATCACTAATCCGGCAGCCAGCGCACCTGAACCACTGCTGCCGTCATCTGACGTACCGGGGAGATCCAGGTCACCCTGAGGTGCCAGAGCCGCAGCCGTATTTAATTTACCCCTGCCATAAATTTCGTCAGTACCAGGAGCACCGAGGTCATCCGCACTATTTAATATAATTTCGGATACCTGCTGCGCACTTAAGCGGGGATTCTGGCTCAGGATTGCTGCAGCAGTTCCTGACACATAGGGTGCTGCAAAAGAAGTGCCCACAAATGATGAAAAACTGGAGTAGCCCGGCGCAACGACATAATAGTCTTTGCTGTTTCCTGCCCTGTTGCTGTATGAAGCAATAAATCCATTTCGGTTTAAAGCACCAACAGCTATGGCAGACCCGCCGAAAAGCGCAGCCAGGCTTGCAGGAAAGGTCGGGTTTGGCTGTCCGCCGTTACCGGCTGCAACTACCAGTAATTTACCCGACCGGGCAGAATTCTGCATTGAAGTGGTCAGTGCCTGACTGTAAGCATTCTGCGGACTACCCAGACTGAGATTAATTACCCTGGCACTGCTGTTAGTAGCAAAATTTACCCCGCCTATTACTATCGACTCTGAGGACAAGCCTGCGCCATCAAGTGCTCGTATCGGCAATATGCGGTTATTCCGATGAACACTGGCAATGATACGAGACACTGCAGTGCCATGTTGTTCAGGCGTTTCGTCAAAAGGGTTGCTATCACCGTCGATCAGATCGATTCCCTGATCAATTCTTCCGGCAAGGTCTGCATGGTTCGGGTTGATCCCTGAATCAATAACAGCTACTGACTCTGCATAGACCCGCGGTGCTATTAGCAAACCTGCACAGAGCATTGTAGTTAATACAATGGCGAATAAATGCTTCTTATATGCTCGTGGTGTATCAGTCATGCTAACTCCAGACATTATCGCGAATGCTTTTCCGCAATAAGCATACAAGGAAGTTTTCATTTATACAGTAATTATTTATTGTGAGGACAATTGGCGGATTTTTGCACTTTTCGTGTGAATAGTTTTTTGTATTTTATTATGTATTTGGCTCTCTAGTGAGAAATTCGTAACAAAAATTCCTAATCGAAGCGTAGAAAACAAGCTTGCCCGGGATGAGCAAAAGTATTAGCTGTGCGCCATCACAAAAATCAACCCGCTAATTGATGATCATAATCAACAATCAGCGGCGCATGATCAGAAAAACGCTTTTTCTTATAAATTGATGTGGCCTCTGCTTTACTTGCAATGCCCGGGGTAGCGATCTGGTAGTCTATACGCCAACCGGTATTATTTTCCCAGGCTCTGCCGCGGTTTGACCACCATGTATACTGATCCTCACCCGGTTCAAGTTGCCTGAAAACATCTACATAACCTGCTTCATCGATTAGCCAGTCCATCCAGGCCCGCTCTTCCGGTAAAAAACCCGAATTCTTTTGATTGCTGCGCCAGTTTTTTATGTCGATTTTCTTGTGTGCGATGTTCCAGTCACCACAGATCAGGTATTCCCTGCCTGATGCCTGCATCTCAAGCAGCAGGGGCTTCATTCTCTCCATCATATCGTACTTGACGACCTGCCTTTCTTCTTTGCTTGATCCGGAAGGCATATAGAGGGAAATAATACTTAGATTGCCAAAGTCAGCCTGTATATAACGACCTTCCGAATCGATATCCGGCCAGCCAAGGCCGTACACCACTTTATCTGGCTGGTGGCGACAATATAATGCCACTCCGCTGTACCCTTTTTTGTCAGCATCGTGAAAGAACACGTGCATACTTGGCGGGTGGTAAAGCTTGTCGGTAAGCTGAAACTCCTGTGCTTTTGTTTCCTGAATGCAGATGACATCAGCACGCTGCCGTAACATCCAGTCATAAAAACCTTTCCTGCCAGCCGAACGTATGCCATTCGTATTTGCGGTAATTATTCTCATAAATTCACTTACTCTCAATGCACATCTCTTTATGTATATCTCTGCAATAATATTTTCATTCGAACAACTTGCCTATAGAATGGAGCAACTAAACCAATAATAAACATGGGTTATTGCCATGCAGGATTTTCGCAGAGAGTTTCTTGATTTTGCCATACAAACCGGCGTGCTGCGCTTCGGCCAGTTCACCCTCAAGTCAGGCCGCGTCAGCCCTTATTTTTTCAATACGGGCCTGTTTAATAGTGGACTGGGCCTTGCACAACTCGGCCGATATTATGCCAGAGCCATCATGCAGTCGGGTATCAAGTTCGATATGATTTTTGGTCCCGCCTACAAAGGCATTCCTCTCGCGGCGGCCACAACCATTGCCCTGGCAGACTATCATGGCCTCGATATCCCTTATGCCTTCGACCGAAAAGAAGCCAAGGATCATGGAGAAGGCGGCAACATCGTCGGCGCACCATTGCAGGGAAAGGTACTGATTATTGATGATGTCATTACAGCGGGTACTTCTGCAACTTATTCGATAAACCTGATTCGAGAAAACAATGCAGAGGTAGCAGGTTTTGTGATCGCGCTGGATCGCCAGGAGATAGTCCCGGGCAGCACCAGTTCGGCACTACAGACACTACAGGATGAGCAAAACCTGCCAGTGTTCAGCATTGCCACGCTGGATGACATGGTAGAACTACTTGAGCAGGACGCTGAAAAGAGTGATATTTTGCAGGACATCAATAGCTATCGGGATGAATATGGCTGCTGACTCCTTTTTAATAAATCCCCGGGTTTTATTTTAACTGCCATGAAGATTTACCTGGTCGGAGGTGCAGTCCGGGACAGGTTGCTCAATCTGCCGTCGAGGGACCATGACTGGGTAGTCACCGGTGCTACACCACAGCAGATGACTGAACTTGGCTATAAGCCTGTAGGCAGGGACTTCCCGGTATTTCTCCACCCGCAAACAAAAGAAGAGTATGCTCTCGCCCGAACCGAGAAGAAAAGCGGTCATGGTTACCATGGTTTCATTTTTCACACCGCTGAAGATGTGACACTGGAGGAAGACCTGGCACGTCGCGACCTGACAATCAATGCCATGGCTGAAGACGATGATGGCAACATCATCGATCCATATGGGGGTCAGGAAGATCTGCAGAACAGGATTTTGCGTCATGTCTCTGATGCCTTTATCGAAGACCCCGTCAGGCTGCTAAGAATTGCCCGCTATGCCTCACGCTTTACAAAATTTGGTTTCACTATTGCGCAGGAGACGCAGGAGCTATTAAAGAAAATTGTCTCTAGCGGTGAGATCGATGAACTGGTTGCTGAACGCGTCTGGAATGAAATAAGCAGTGCTCTGGATGAAGATACACCTTCCATGTTCTTTCTTACGCTCAGGCAATGCAATGCGTTGGCAGTCCTATTGCCTGAAATCGACAGTTTATTCGGGGTGCCGCAGGCAGTCCGACATCATCCGGAGATTGATACCGGCATCCACACCATGATGGTAATAGACATGGCTGCGCGTCTTGGTGGCAACAATGCAGTCCGCTTTGCATCGCTCTGCCACGATCTTGGAAAAGGACGTACACCTGCTTCCCAGTTACCAAGGCACGTCGCTCACGAGGCGAAAGGCGTAGCTCTTATTAGTCAATTATGCGAAAGGCTTCGTATACCTACTGGACACAGACAGTTAGCAGAACTGGTCTGTAAATACCATACCCATTGCCATCGAGCCACTGAACTGCGAATATCGACTATACTGAAAGTGCTGGAGTCACTCGATGCATTTCGTCGTCCACAACGACTTGACGATTTTCTGCTGGCGTGTGAAGCAGATTCCAGGGGAAGGCTGGGATTTGAGGAAATCTCGTATCCGCAGGCTGATATTTTCAGACTCAGTTTTAAGGCTGCAAAACAGGTTGAAGTAAAAGACCTGGTGAGTAGTGGGGCTACAGGTAAGCAGATAAACAAACAACTGAATAGCCGGCGTATTAAAGCAATTGCAGCTGTTCTTGATAAAACTTAATCTGTAGACTGCGAACGGTTATTCTAATCCGTTGTAGAAGTAGAAAAATAATAACAATAATAAGAACATAGAAAACATAACAAGGCGATACATTATTATATATAATTACCAGATCATATATGGCTGATAAAAAAGACGATAAATCTCCTGTCAATGGCAAAAAAGCAGCCATTTCGACCAGCAGTTCTCTGGATGAGCCTTTATTAGACGAAAACTCTACAGATATAAATGCTGACATCGATACTTCGCATCTGAGTCTTGAAGAAACAACAGCGGAAACAGCTAGCTCACTGGAAACTAATACAGAGCAGCAAGCACCAGCAATCGATACCTCACATCTTACTTTAGAGGAAGACAGCAGCTCTCAAAGATCTGATAATTCTGCCAGCGACTTCGATATTGATGAAAATGCTGCAGCTGATCAGGCGACAGTTTTTGACGAATCATTTGATGTCCCGCCAGATGAGCTGAATTCAATAGAAGAACCGCTGTATATTAATAATCCTTTAGCAGGCAACTCTCCCTCGGAATCTGGAATAGATCAAACACAGGCTAATTCAGTATCAGGTAATTCTGTTAATGAGGAAGAGCTTGTACTTTCTACCGGTATCTCGGATGCGGAATTTGAACAGGGCATAGAAGGTGGCAGCTCAACAAATAATACAAATCACGATTCAGAAAATGATGATTTAGAAACAGACAACCCCATCAAATCCATACTTGAGACAGTAAAAAAGCCTGAAAGTATTGCCCGTGATGCCTGGTTAAACAGTTCCGTAAGAAACTTCCTGCTCGAAAATATTCCGTCCTATCGTGCGAAGAATGAAGATCAGAACATGGAAGCTGCCATCGAAAAAGTCTACGGCGGTGCTACCGAAAAACGCTTTGATCCAAAGAAGTTCTTTAAGGAAAACCTGCTCTTCAGCTTTCTGCTGTTTATCCTTATCTTCCTTATCGGGTGGAAGACTGCTGAAATCTTATTTCCCGACCTGATGCCAGGAATAAATGACCAGATTATTGAGACCGTCAAGAACACAACAACTATTGGCCCAAAAGAAAAACCACAGGAAGAGAAAAAGCCTGTCGTTACAAATGAAGCCAATAAAGTAAAAATAGAGGCAACTCTTTCACATTGCCTGGTTGAACCTGACGCACATATACAATTCTCCACTGCGTTCACAAAAGTCGGCTATGAGTTTTCCGAACCGCCGCTGGCGCTTTCCTATGATGAAGTCAGCGATTCGATCAAGGTATGGCAAGGTATGAATATTGGATTCTATATCAAGGATGCAATCCTCAGATTTAATGTACTAGCAAACAAGGAACTGCCCGTTGTTCAGAATGCACATCAAATCGTAAACAATTACAAAGAATCGCTAGTACAGATTGGCAAGCAGGCCAATGAACTTGATGACCGCATTCGCAGCATTCAGACCAGTAAGGGGAATCAATCTACAAGTACTGTAAATGAAAGAATACCGCTACGTATAAAGCTTGATGAACTAAATGCAAGACTTGCAGAGGAGCCCTCACTGGAGAGGTTTTCACAGTTGCAGGCAAAGCTGACATTAGTTGAGAATATATTATCAGGTGCAGAAAAACCCGAAAGGTTCGGCCCAGATCAGATCCTGGAGACTGATCCGGAATGGCTTGCACCAATTGCCGATGCGGATTCTGAAAATATAGGTCTATTGATAGAGGAAAAAGTCACCCCGGCTATCCAGGTCCCTGCCGATAAGCTGAAAAGTGTCTTCCCAAAGCTGACGGCCTTCCACCTTACTGAACTGGAAAAATCACTGGATGGTCTGTTGAAATTATCTTCGCTGATCATTTTCCTGCCGGAAAACAAACTGATTCCCTACAGGCTTGAACTATCCGGTCTAAATAGACGTTTGAACAAGCTAATGAAGCAGGAACTTCCGCAATGGCTTAGCTTTAACCGCTGCCTGGCTACTACGCGGGCTGAGGCACTGGCTGCTCCTGAATAACAGGTCTTTTAACTGTAAATCAGTTAAAATCATCGCTTTAGAACCTGCCACTCAAAACTTTATAAAAGACCACAATGCTTTCAAATTTTTTCAACCATCCTGCGCTGCGTAGATTCTGGCTCAAGATACGCTATCTCCTGGCACCCCTGTTTCTTATATTTCTACTGCGCTATATCAATACAGACTACCTGCTGGCGGGATTCCTGATTTCATTGTTTGGTGAACTAATTCAAACCTGGAGTTTTGCATCACTGGTAAAAAACGTCGAACTCACTGTCCGCGGACCCTATGTGATTGTCCGCAACCCGATGTATCTTGGGCGTTATTTCCTTGGCCTGGGCTTCGCTGTTCTGTTTGGTAATATCTGGTTTGTCATCATCTATACAGTTCTTTACATTCTCTACATGGTCAATCGCGTCAAGCGTGAAGAGGCCAGGTTAATCGGCCTGCTTGAAGGATATGATGAATATCGTAGTAAAGTGCGTGCTTTCCTGCCTACACGAGGGGTCAGTGACACAAATCCGCTGTGGTATTTCAACTGGGAAACTTTACGTAGCAATCACGGCGACCAAAACTTCATCGTTTTTGTTTTGATCTATACGGTCATTTTTTCTTACGTAATATTTTTTAAGTAACGATCCAGACTCCGATAGCGGATAGCTTCAGCAATATGTCTGTCCAGCACTTCCTCGCTGGCAGCAAGGTCGGCGATCGTTCTTGCCACTCGTAACATTCGATGAAATGAACGTGCAGACAAACCGAGTTGTGTCATTGCATTGGCAAGCTGGCTGCGGGCTGATCTGCTGATCCTGCTGTTATCATCAAGCTGCAGTGGGCTAAGCTGAGCATTGAATCTGCCACTGCGCTGTAACTGCCTATGCCTGGCAGCAGATACCCTCTGGCGTACATCAGCACTGCCTTCTGTTTCCAGCTGACTATCTAGCAGCACATCTACCGGAACAGCTGACACCTCCACCTGTAAATCAACACGGTCCAGCAATGGGCCTGACAGGCGTGCGCGGTAGCGTTCTACCTGTTCTGATGTACAGCGGCAGCGCCCGCTGGACTCACCGAGATAGCCACAGGGACAGGGATTCATCGCCGCCAGGAACTGAAATCTTGCCGGGTACTCTGCCTGCCGGCTTGCCCTGGAAATTGATATAACGCCTGATTCCATCGGCTCCCGCAGCACTTCGAGAACATGCCTGCCAAATTCAGGCAATTCATCTAGAAATAACACGCCATTATGTGCCAGTGATATTTCCCCGGGCATCGGCTTCGAGCCGCCTCCAACGAGTGCAATCGCCGATGCCGTATGATGGGGTGAACGGAAAGGTCGCAACATCCAGCGGCCAAGATTCAGATCATTATTTGCAATTGAATAGATCGCAGCCGTTTCCAGCGCCTCCTGCCTGGTCATTTCCGGCAGTATTCCGGACAGGCGACTTGCAAGCATGGTCTTGCCACTGCCTGGCGGCCCAGACATCAGCAGACTGTGAGCTCCCGCAGCGGCGATTTCCAGAGCTCTTTTTGCCTGCTGCTGACCACGCACTTCTGCGAGGTCCAGACTTGCCCGTTTATCCGTTTCTAGCGGAATCAGCTGGACAGGTAAAAGTTTCTGCTGGCCATTCAAATGTGCGGTCAGTTCCGCCAGGCTCACTGCCGCCAGAACAGAGCACTCTTCAACCAGGCTCGCTTCCTGTCCATTCTGTTCAGCTACTACCAGCGTGCGCCCCTGTCTGGCCACCTGCATCGCTGCAGGTAATATTCCATTAACTGGACGCAGCTCTCCACTTAATGCCAGTTCGGCAATAAATTCGTATTTCTCCAGATTATCATCAGCAATCTGCCCCGATGCGACGAGGATACCAATGGCTATAGGCAGGTCAAACCGTCCGCCTTCCTTGGGTATATCAGCAGGAGCCAGGTTTATCGTAATGCGGCGCGGCGGGAACTCAAACCCGGAATTTAACAGTGCTCCACGGACCCTGTCTTTGCTTTCTTTAACCGCAGCCTGAGGCAAGCCAACGATGGATAAGGAAGGCAAACCATTGGAGAGATGCGCTTCAACGAATACCTGTGGAGCCATGACTCCATCAGCCGAACGTGAGTAGATAATTGCGAGAGACATTACTGGAGTCCTTTCCCTTAATTTGAAGTTGAACTAGATTAACTAGTTGAACTATCCGGATCGACATCCCTTGTCGACCTGTAAGATAAAAAATTAACTTTAGCTGTTAATTCGCTGCTTTGCCTTTTTCAGACTGGCATAAAGAAGCCAGGCATATGCCTGCTCAATTCCTACCGCATCTGTTTTTCTAATTCTGCAACCTGAAGTTCGAGCTGCTCCAGCTTCTCTCTGGTGCGCAGTAAGACACGTTTCTGAACTTCAAATTCCTCGCTGCTAACCAGGTCCATTTTCTCGAAGGCGCTGCTCGCAGCTGCCCGAAGGTTATCACGTACGGCTGCAGCCAGCCCGTCTGGCAGTGCTGCCTCAAAGAAACCGATAAAGCTATCGGAGGTTGATTTAGTTTTTTCCATAGTGATCAGAATCATCCACTCTTTTCGTATCGAAATCAACATATGATGCCAGATTGTGCAGTTGCACCAGAATGGTGAATGTCCATCCCTTACCCGTATTAATCAGGTGCGCATTCGTTGATAAAATGACCATGCAATTATTATAAGTAATTGTTTTAATTCTATTTATTTGAATTAATAAATATTGGCACGATACCTGCTTTAGTACGATACGAGATCACATTATAGACATGCATGATGTCATGAACCTGCAGTCAGTTGTGCTTTTGCGTAGCTGCCTGATTTATTTTCCAAGGAGCATATAAATATGAAACTTATCACAGCCATTATCAAGCCGTTCAAGCTTGACGACGTGCGTGACGCCCTCTCAGAAATAGGTATTACCGGGATGACCGTAACCGAGGTAAAAGGTTTTGGTCGCCAAAAAGGACATACCGAACTCTATCGTGGAGCTGAATACGTCGTTGACTTCCTGCCCAAAGCAAAACTTGAGATCGCAGTTAATGCAGACATCGTTGACCAGGTAATAGAAGCCATTGTCAGTGTCGCCAGAACTGACAAGATCGGCGATGGAAAAATCTTCATTACACCGGTTGACAGTGTCGTCCGTATTCGTACCGGTGAAACTGACGCAGACGCGTTATAACCCGACTTTGTCAATAAACTATAGAGGAATTTATTGTGGAAGCAATCGAAGGTATTAAGAATCTAAGCTACGCGCTGGATACATTTTATTTCCTGATTACCGGTGCGTTGGTAATGTGGATGGCAGCTGGTTTCGCCATGCTGGAAGCGGGTCTGGTTCGATCTAAGAACACGGCTGAAATATTAACTAAAAATATCGTACTGTTCGCTATTGCGGGTATCATGTACATGCTGATGGGTTACAACATCATGTATCCGGCTGACGGCAACGGCTACTTCCCTGCTCTGGATCTGTCATTTATGTTTGGTGGCGATAACGATGCAGCTGAAGTGCTTGCAACAGATATGGAAGGCTGGTACGACGGCTCTTATTATTCCGGTATGTCTGACTTTTTCTTCCAGATGGTATTCGTTGCAACGGCTATGTCCATCGTTTCTGGTGCCGTAGCGGAACGCATGAAGTTATGGTCATTCATGGTATTTGCCGTAGTAATGACTGGTTTCATCTATCCTCTGCAGGGCTACTGGAAATGGGGTGGTGGTTTCCTCGATGCCATGGGCTTCGCGGATTTTGCCGGCTCAGGTGTAGTACATCTCACTGGTGCTGCAGCCGCTCTCGCAGGTGTCATGCTGCTGGGCGCTCGTAAGGGTAAATATGGACCTGACGGTGAAGTACGGGCTATTCCTGGTGCCAACCTGCCATTGGCCACACTCGGGACCTTCATCCTCTGGCTGGGCTGGTTCGGATTCAATGGCGGTTCAGAACTGATCCTGTCAAATGTCGGTGAAGCAAACGCTGTAGCCGCTGTCTTCGTCAATACCAATATGGCGGCTGCCGGTGGTGTCGTCGCAGGTATTGTGACAGCACGCATTCTGTTCGGTAAAGCTGATCTTACCATGGCTCTCAATGGTGCGCTGGCTGGACTAGTGGCAATTACTGCTGAGCCTCTTGCTCCTACTCCAATCGGTGCGACACTAATCGGTGCAGCTGGTGGTATTCTGGTGGTCTTATCCATCGTCACTATGGATAAGCTGAAAATTGATGACCCGGTAGGTGCTATCTCGGTTCACGGTGTTGTCGGTATATGGGGACTGATGGCAGTTCCAATCTACAACGCTGACGCAAGCCTGGGAACACAGG
>JARFQI010000046.1 GCA_029287855.1 Arenicellales bacterium
ACGTCAGAACGGCATCCATCCATCTGTCAGGCAGAATTCGTTTAAGAAAACTTAGCACCTGGGCTGGCCTGGTCACTGTATATCGAATACGGGGTTTTCTGCTTTCCAGTGCATGTATGGTTTTTTCCAGTACCGCTTCGGCAGGCAGGGTAAAAGGAACAGGCGTATCTGATTGCAATCGCTGAATTTCTTTTTCATAGGCATCCTTATGAAGGCTGTTTTCTGGCTCAATTGCAGTAATAAACGCCCGGTAGGCATTCTCCCTGAAGCGACTGGCGACAGGCCCCGGTTCAACCAGGCTCAAATTAATGCCGCTGTCGGCAAGTTCCAGCCTCATCGTATCTGTCAGGGCTTCCAGGGCATATTTGCTGGCATTGTAAGCACCACGATAGGGCAGGCAGATAAAACCAAGTATAGAGCTGATCTGTATGATATGGCTGCGTGCTTGTGTACGAAGAACAGGGATAAGTAATCGGGTAAGGTCATGGGTGCCAAACAGGTTTGTTTCAAATTGCTTTCGCAGCACTTCTGTCGGTAAATCTTCAACGGCGCCGGGTTGGCCATAGGCAGCGTTGTTAATCAGCGCATATAACTGGTTATCTGTCTGCTGCAGGAGTTGCTCGACCGCCACTCTGATGGAATCAGTATCTGCAAGGTCCAGCTGTAAACATTGCAGCCCTGACTGCTGGATCCTGACCACGTCCTGTTTTTTTCGCGCACTGGCGAAAACCCGATAGCCCCGCTGATGCAATCCCTTGGCAACAGCCAGTCCTATTCCGCTTGAACAGCCAGTGATGAGTATGCTGCGAGCCTCTTTTGTACTGTTCATCTTATGAGTAAACCCTGGTTAGTTTTGGCAGTGCCAGATCGCGCTGCAAATTTGCCATGTGCCTGTAAGATACTCACGAAAGGGCTCGCTATTACCTTTTTGTTGGTGCTGAGATAGCAGGTTCTGGATTCAAGACGTTTCATCGTGGGTTAATCGAGCGACTCTTTATAGGTTACCTCGGGCGAGAAATCGATTAAAATGCAACGTTAACGCAGTTTTCCCCACAATTCGAAGCTTAACATGAGCTACCTGAAGGTTAGAATCAGATTATGAGTGATGCAATACGAGTAGGAGTCATCGGCGTCGGTTATCTTGGGCGTTTTCATGCCAGAATTTATAACGATATGCCCGGCGTTGAACTGGTCGGGGTTGTCGATACCGACCGTGAGACGGCAGACCGTATTGCGGCTGAATATGACACGCGCGCCCTGTACGATCCAATGGCCCTGCTTGATCAAGTGGATGTTGTCAGCGTCGTAGTGCCGACATCACTGCACAGGCAGGTTGCAGTGCCGTACCTGGAAAAAGGTATACATATGCTACTGGAGAAGCCAGTGGCATCAACCCTGGAAGATGCGAAGGTCATCGTAGAAACAGCTCGCAAGCATAACGCGACATTGCAGATTGGTCACCTGGAACGGTTTAATGCCGGTATCATGGCACTGGCCGATCATGTAAATAAACCGCGCTTTATTGAAGCACACCGGCTTGGACCATTTGTCGAGCGGGCGACTGATGTTGATGTCGTCACCGATCTGATGATTCATGATATAGATATCATTCTGTCCCTGGTCGGAGACAAGCTCAGTTCAATTGCAGCAACTGGGACCCCTGTGTTGACTAATCATGTCGATATTGCCAATGCCAGGCTGGAATTTACCAACGGTGCGGTGGCCAATGTGACAGCAAGCCGGGTTTCGAGCAAAAAGTTCAGGCGTATCAGGGTATTCAGCCGCAATAGTTATCGGGCGATAAATTTTGTTGACCAGCAGCTCGAGGTAGCTTATCCGGGTGACATCCCCGAGGGCCAGAATTTCCCCGAGATTGTCTATGAATCACATAGCATTACTCCCAGCCAGCCGCTTGATGCTGAACTGGCGCATTTCATTGATGCGGTGCGTAACGGTAAACAGCCATTGGTCACGGGAGAAGATGGAATGGAGGCTCTGCGTGTTGCTATGCAGGTGACTGATATAATAAACAAAGCTAACCAGGGCTAAAACTTCACACTAAATTAATCCAAATATCTAATCCTCAGAAAAGCAAGGACTGGCAAATATGACTAAACATGAAGGCGTTCCCTACCTCGATTTGAGTAAGGAATTTAACTCTCTGAAGGAGGAGTGGTTCGCCATGATCTGCGAGGACGGCGCACGCGGCAGCTGGATTCTTGGGCCCAATGTCCATGCTTTTGAAAATGAGGTGGCTGAATTTGTAGGTACCAGGCATGCCGTTGGCGTCGCTAATGGAACGGATGCACTGTACCTGTCTCTACGTGCACTGGGGATCGGTCCTGGCGATGAGGTGATAACGACACCTTATACCTTTTTTTCCACTTCCGAAGTGATAGACATGGTCGGTGCAACGCCTGTATTTGTCGATATCGAAGCCGATACATTCAACATCAATCCTGCATTAATTGAATCGGCAATCAATTCTAGAACCCGGGCAATAATACCCGTACATCTGTTCGGCAACCCGGTTGACATGACAGCTATAAATGCAATTGCGGACAGGCATAGCCTGGCTGTAGTAGAAGATGCAGCACAGGCCTTCGGTGCGCAGCATGACGCAAAGCGGGTAGGCAGTATGGGGACGACAGGCTGTTTCAGCTTTTATCCAACCAAGGTGCTGGGCTGTTACGGTGATGGCGGTCTATTAACGACCAACAATGATGAAATCGCTGAAGCCGTCAGAAAATTGCGTAATCATGGTGCTGCAGCAGCCTTCCAGCATGATGAAGTCGGAATGAATAGCCGACTGGATGAAGTGCAGGCAGCCCTGCTGCGCCTGAAGCTGAAAAGCCTTGATAAAAATATCGCTTCACGTCAGCGTATTGCAGGACTCTATGATGATCGACTCAGCAAGCTCGAAATTACCTGTCCTTCACGTCCAGCCAACGGCTCACATGCTTTTAATCTCTACACTATCCGCAGTTCGAAAAGAGATGCGGTTCGGCAGGCCCTGATGGATAACGCTATTGGCAATTCTACCTGTTATCCATTACCGTTAGCATTACAGGAGGTGTACCAGCATCTGGATTACACCACAGATGATTTCCCTGTTTCTGTGGCTCTCGGCAGTGAGGTAGTTTCTTTACCAGTATTCCCCGATATGACCGAAGATCAGGTAGACCGGGTTTGCCAGGTGATTGAGCAGGTAGTTGTCTAAAGGATGTTTGCCTGGCGGGAGTTTTCCTGAATATGGCTGCGGAAACTCTTCCCTACCAGCAATGGCAGGCAAGGCTAGATCCGCGGCAGATTTATTAACAGCCGCCTGCCCCGCTTTATCCCGCACTGATTGATGGCCAGTTTTATTACCTGGAGCAGCGCGCTGCCGAAGGTGGTCGCTCCGTTCTGGTCTCACAGCAGTTAGACGGCACCTCTGCCGATATCAAGCGCACACTGACACCCGATGGCTTCAATATACGCAGTCGTGTCCATGAATATGGAGGCAAGGCCTTCCTGCTCGCCAATTGCTATGCCTTCTTCATTAACGATTCTGATAGCAGAATATACAGGCAGAAGCTGATCCC
>JARFQI010000096.1 GCA_029287855.1 Arenicellales bacterium
CCGGTCAATTTTCGCTTGTTTTACTGGATAGCTGTGTGCAAGGAGAGCATCATGGCATAGTGAGCCAGTATTGTCTGAAACGGTTGGATGACCATCTAAATAACTGTAAAAAGCAATTAATATTATCGCGATTCATCACTCCCCAGTGCCAGTAAATAGTACCTGGCTGGATGAAATTCCACTGCAGAATACAACTAAATGATTACAACTCATAATAGAAGCCCCCTGATAATGCACTTTTTTTATTTGGTCATATCCATCAGGTATTCGATCATCATATAAATTGGTTGCGACTGCTCGCGACACCATCCACCTGTCAACAGGTTACAGAAATCGTTAATTTCCTTGCCAACTATGCGGTATAGCAATATTGTGCGACAGGCGGCATAGCTATCTGCGTGATATCTGTCGAGAATCAATCAAAAGCAATAGCAAGCTGATAGCAGGGTTTACTGCTTCAGAACTACCTTGGCTGAGCCAGGTCCACGGTCCACGGCGGCGGCCAGATATTCAGGCGATGCCGCGGATTGGACTGCCATTTTCGGACCTCGGCCTTCCATCCCGGCCAGGCGGGCAGTGCAACCGGCGTTGTATAGTACTTGTGCACGCTATTGAGCAGGCCAAAGGCCAGCACGACGCTAGCCGTAATCGCCCATGCACCCTGTATCCCGTTTCGCCCCGGAAATGGTATCGATGTCATGATGACGATCAGCAGTAGTGCACTAGGGATGAAAAAGTATCGATTACCCAGTAACGGGTAGAGCAGGTGAACATTGTTGGGCCCGGCAATGGCGAAGATTGAGACAAAAACAAACAGCAGCACATAGCTGGCCAGCAGGTACAGGGCGACGCTGTGTCTCAGTCTGTAAGCAAGTGCTGCGAGGATGCCGAGCCAGATGGCCAGCCACATGTATCCCAGCAAAAAATACAGCCTGCTTACCATGTACGTAACCTGACGATCAGTGATGATGATGTCATAAAGCAATTGCCCGAACTCACGGCTGAATACATGGCCATAAGTCTTGATCGCGGTAATCCAGCCAAAGGTGGCAAGGCTCTCTAGTCTGTGCCGTTCTGCACTATCAGTTTCTATCGACATCGACAGTAGTTGAATCAGGCAGCCGATGCTGAGGATGATGGCCTGGATAAAGACTTCTCTGTCCCTGCTGCGAAATGCCTTGATCCAGTATAGCGGCGTTAATACACAAGACAGCAGACCGTTCAGACTGCCCGTCAACAGCAATACACGATACAGAAGTTTTCTTATCCAGCCAGACTGAGGCATTGATTCACATAACAGCAAGGCTGTGATCAAAGCAGAGTAATACTGCGTGCCGTTGGCATTGAGCCAGGTTTCATCGGAGACGGGGGCAAAAACGATAAACAGTGATACAAGCAGCTTTTTAAAAGGTGTATTCCATAATTCCGAGTTGCCCCAGATCACAACGGCTACTGCTGTCGACATGATCAGTAGTGACATAAGGGTAAAAGGTAACGGGGCCAGTTCCATGTTTAGGGTGCCTGTGGCAGCCAGCGCAGACAGGTTGGAAAGCAGCAGGCGATAGTTGGGATGGAACAGCAGCGTATCCAGCCAGTCATGACTGAAGGCAAACTCATAGAAGTGTGCACCGTCTTCGGCCCAGAACCTCGGTTGAATCAATAACATCGGGTCGCGGGTGATCACCAGTATGAGGATAAAGACAAATATTGCTACGAGTATGGCAGGGTGGTTACCACCTTGATTTGTCATCATGGATAATTTCCTGGAATATCCCTTGTTGGCCAGCTGGCTACACGGGTAGCTATCATCATTTATCATGCCGTGTATGGGGTGCCTGTGCTATTTTGAGTTGATGTGTAAATCGGGCCAGTGTCGCAGGCGCGACCTATCACGCCGCTAACAGGGATTCGAGTCCCCAGACAACTACATTAAATATACTATAATATTATTATATTGTAGGTGATACGAGAAGCCTGATGCGTCTAAGCTGACTATATTCTTTACCCTCTCGGGTGATGCTGCTGATGCAACTTGTTAAGCCTTTCACGTGCAACATGCGTATATATCTGTGTCGTCGATAAGTCAGAATGCCCAAGCAGCATCTGCACCACACGAAGATCTGCGCCGTGATTCAGAAGATGCGTAGCGAAGGCATGCCTTAATGTATGCGGTGATAAATGCGTATTGATTCCAGCACTCATCGCGTATTTTTTTATTGCATACCAGAACGCCTGCCGAGTCAGAGGTTTGCCGGATCTACCTGAAAAAACGACATCACTGCCGTACTGTGAAACTAGCTCAGCACGGCCATTTGCCACATATTCTCTCATCCAGTCCTCTGCAACTTCACCTAGAGGCAGTATTCTCTCTTTCGCGCCCTTACCTATTACGCGTAGTACACCCGCCTGCAGGTTGATCTGCTGCATCGTCAAGCCTACCAGTTCGGAAACTCTCAGGCCGGTTGAATAGAGAACTTCCAGCATCGTCCTGTCTCTCAAACCTCGAGCTGTTGTTATGTCCGGAGCATCTAGCAAATCCATTACCTGCTGCTCGGAGAGTGTATCCGGCAACGGCCGTCCAGTACGCGGGGCATCGATATCCCTGGTGGGGTCTTCTTTTCGTTTGCCATCCCTTATCTGATTTCTGTAATAACGCCGCAGCGTTGATAGCAGCCGTGCGGCACTTCTTGGGCTTGCGCCATTTTGCACCCGGTAAGCGAGGTATAGCTGAATGTTTTCTCTTTCGGCCTGGTTTATCTCACCAACTGTTAGATGCTTGTACTTTTCTAACCAGCGCGAGAATCCCTCAAGGTCACGCCGATAGGCTAACAGGGTGTTATCACTTAAACCATCTTCCAGCCATAATGCGTCAATAAAGTCGTCGATAGAGGTGTTGCTCCCTCTACTCTCATCACTGCCGTTACTTTCCTGCAGTGGACTTTTGCTCATGTGTCAGTAACCATTGCTTGATTTCCAGCGGTTCGCCCGAAGTATGCCCCATGAAACCACCCCGACCTGAAGCAGCAACGACACGGTGACAGGGAATAAAAATGGGGACAGGATTACTACGGCAGGCATTACCTACCGCGCGGGGGGAGCTGTTGAGCTGCCTGGCGATGTCACCATAGGTTCGGGTCTGCCCCGGTTTGATTGATGCAAGTATTCGCCATACTCTTTTTTGAAAGTCTGTCCCGTTCAGGATCGTTCGTGGTGGCTTTATTCTATACGGGTCGGTGAAATAGCTATCCAGGGCCTGGCGGACCTCAAGACTTATGTGATCAGAGCTTTTACCAGTATTACTTCGCCTTGAATTCGTCCGTCTGCCGAGAAACTCCAGGCCAGATAGCTTATTTCCCTGCATCTGCACACCCAGGTAACCAACCGGTGACGACAACACCGCTGTATAACTTTTTTCATCATGCAATATGCTCAACTCCTCTGCAGGTTTCTACAGAAGAACATAACACAAAAAAAAGCGGACAGGTTATGATACGCCTGTCCGCTTTCTTCATCTTCACTGAACCAGCAAACGACAATATGCCGTTTGAGGCAAATTCTGATTAGATTTTTTCCTTGATTCTGGCTGCTTTACCCGTCAGGCCACGCATATAATAAAGCTTGGCACGGCGTACATCGCCCCGGCGAACCACGACTACTGAATCAATCTGCTGGCTATGCGTCTGAAAAACACGTTCAACGCCTTCACCGTATGAAATCTTCCTGACAGTGAATGAAGAGTTGATTCCACGATTTTTCTTTGCGATCACAAAACCCTCGAAGGCCTGTAGACGTTCACGGTCTCCTTCCCTTACCTTTACCTTAACGACGACAGTATCACCAGGTCCAAACTCAGGTATATCTGTTCTTAGCTGTTCGGCTTCAATTGCCTGAATCAGATTGCTCATGCTTTATCTCCTGCTTTCATTTCTTGCTTAAATTCACTAAGTAACTCTAACTGTTCGTCATCAAGATCGGCCTTTTCAAGTAATTCAGGTCGTCTTAACCATGTTCTTCCCAGCGACTGCTTCATTCTCCAGCGCCTGATGCCAGCATGGTCACCGGACAACAATACTTCAGGCACATCCTGCCCTTTGTATGTCTCTGGCCGAGTAAAATGCGGGCAGTCCAGTAAACCCTCTGCAAATGAATCTGCCTCAGCAGAACATTTATTACCCAAAACGCCGGGTATCTGCCTGGCAATGGCATCTATCACAACCATTGCCGCTAATTCACCGCCTGTCAGGACAAAGTCACCGATCGAAACCTCGCGATCCACACGATCAATCAGAAACCGGTCATCGATGCCTTCATAACGGCCTGACAGCAATATCAAACCGGGAAATGTCGCAAATTCCTGTGCCATTTTGTGATCAAACGTCTGCCCCTGGGGACTCAGGTAGATCACTTTCCGATCAACTGCCTGCTGGCTGCAAATAGCGTCCAGCGTTTTTTCCAACGGACCGGTCTTCATGACCATGCCCGGACCGCCTCCATAAGGTCTGTCATCAACAGTGCGATGGCGGTCTTCTGTATAATTCCGCGGGTTCCAGCAATTAACGCTCAGCAACCCATTCTTAACAGCCCGGGAAGTCACCCCGTAGTCTGTCAAAGCATCGAACATCCCCGGGAAAAGGGTAATGATATCGATGTCCATTTTGCTCAAAAATCTTCATCCCAGTCGACGACAATATTGTTGCTGTCAATATCAACATCAATAACAGCAAACTCAGTGAACGGGATTAATCGCTCTTTCTCGCCTTTTACAACCAGTACATCATTTGCACCAGTTTCGAACAGGTTTACAACTTTGCCTAGTTCAATACCCTGGAGGTTTACGACGTTGAGACCGGTCAACTGCGACCAGTAATATTCATTTTTCCCTGTTTTAGGCAGGCTTTCCTGAGAAACTAATATCTCGGATCCAATTAGTCTCCTGGCATCTTCACAGTCCGTATAGCCTTTCAGGCTGGCAATCAGTCCTTTACCTTGCTGCCGTCCTTCTAATACTTCAACTTCAAATTCATCCCCATTAAGTACAAGCAGCCATGGGGTGTATTTAAAAATTTGTTCGCGTGGGCGAGTCTCTGAAAATACTTTAACCCAGCCCTTAACCCCAAAAACCCCGACTATTTTACCCAGGGTTACGTTCATCTAACGGGGTGTATTGCCAGATAACCTCAGGCAGCCTGTTTTTTATATAGACCTGCAACCGTATCAGACATTTTGGCACCTTTACTGATCCAGTGATCTACACGCTCACGATCAAGACGCAGTGTCTCTTCGTTTTCTTTAGCGCGTGGGTTGTAAAATCCCAGACGTTCAATATAACGTCCACGTGGTGCGCGACGCTGATCTGCCACAACTATTGCGTAAAAAGGCCGCTTCTTGGCACCGCCACGGGTCATGCGAATAACTACCATAATATTCCTCGAACTATTGTCGAATAATTATCTGTCAGGCAATCCGGACAGATAACCTGTATAAAAACGTTAATTGAGCGATTTTACAGTGATTTATAGGGCTTTGGAAGCCTTCAAGCACGATTTTAGCGATAAAAATAGGATTAATGATATGTATTTACCGCTGTAACAGTTGAACAGGGCCTTCGGTACTTCAGATTTATTGGGTTTTAGACCAGCTTTCTCGTAACATCCGATCCGTAAAACCTGCTCATTGTTAATCTTTTATCCTTTAAAAGGCATTCCCGGCATTGCCCCGCCTAGCCCCTGCATCAGGCCTCGCATGGCATTTTTTCCCTTGCCCATACGCTTCATCATTTTCTGCATCTGGGTAAATTGTTTCAGCATGCGGTTAATTTCCTGCACCGAAGTGCCGGATCCCGCTGCGATACGTTTCTTGCGCGCAGCACGAATAATCGCTGGATGCGCCCTTTCATTCGGCGTCATGGAATTAATTATTGCAACCAGGTGCTTCTGTGGATTGCCTTCGACCTGCTCTTTTACATTGCTCGGTAAATTACTCATGCCGGGCATTTTATCGAGCATGCTGGCCATTCCGCCCATTTTCTCGATCTGCAGCAGCTGATCACGAAAATCTTCGAGATCAAAGCCTTTGCCTTTTTTCAGTTTGTTCGCCAGCTGGGTGGCTTTTTTATGATCAATCTTTTGATGGGCTTCTTCGACCAGGCTTAGAACATCACCCATACCAAGTATGCGAGATGCCAGGCGGTCAGGATGGAAGGCCTCGAGGGCATCCATTTTCTCACCAATACCAAGAAATTTAATCGGCTTGCCGGTCACTTCCCGGATTGACAATGCCGCACCGCCACGTGCATCACCATCTGTTTTCGTCAAAATAACACCAGTCAGAGGCAACGCTTCATTGAACGCCTTTGACGTATTCACCGCATCCTGACCAGTCATGCTATCCGCAACGAAGAGGGTTTCTACCGGGTCAATGGCAGCATGCACCGCCTTGATCTCAGCCATCATCTCGTCATCAATATGCAGACGCCCCGCGGTATCGATGATGACGACATCACAGCCGCTCTTTTTGGCTGCATCAATGGCATTTACGGCTATATCAACCGGTTTTGACTCACTGCTGGATGGGAAAAAGACAGCATCAACCTGCTGTGAAAGGGTCTTCAGCTGTTCTATTGCGGCTGGACGATAAACGTCAGCACTCGCGACCATGACCTTTTTCTTTTCACGCTGTTTAAGAAACAGGGAAAGCTTGGCTACTGTTGTTGTTTTACCTGCACCCTGCAGACCTGCAACCAGGATGACAACTGGAGGTCTTGCAGCCAGGTTCAACTGATCATTCGATTCACCCATCAGGTGAACCAGTTCATCGTTTACGACTTTGATCACCGCCTGGCCCGGTGTCAGGCTGCCGACAACCTCCTGACCGATGGCTTTTTCCTGCACGCGAGCGATAAAGGTCTTGACCACAGGCAAGGCCACATCCGCTTCCAGCAAGGCCATCCTCACCTCACGCATCGCCTCCTGAATATTGTCTTCTGTCAGCTTGCCCTGGCCGCGTAACTTCTTGAACGTGCCCTGCAGGCGTTCACCGAGATTCTCAAACATATTTTTACTCTACCTGGATGTACTAAATTGTAATTCTGTTAAGCCCTGAAAATCAGATTTTACTCTGATAGCCTTGCTCGGGTCACTAGTTCAGCCCACTATAGTTTTACCTTGCAGTCTTCTTCACAACACTCCATTAGGGTATATTCGTCATATTGGCAAAGTGAAAGGAACAGCCAGGCATTTCAATAGCATGATTTTCGAATTCAGAATTCATCAACTGCTCGTTGCCAATTTTGATAATAGCTAGCGCTTATGCAAAATTAGCATCACAGCTGGAAATCATGGATCACAATTTAACATGCACACCAGCTGATGTGCACTTAACTTGAAAATGGACAAATAATGACCTTCACCGTGTTAACGGCAATTGTCGTAATACTGTACTCCCTCTCCAGCGCACTGGTTCTTCGAAGCCTTGTCAGGCCGACAACTACACTGGCCAGTCCGCAGAACCGTATGCTGCTGCTGGCGCTGATATCATCGTTATTCTTTCATGGGATTTTGCTGAAGCTGCAAATCCTGGGAGACACGGGTCTAAACCTTTCCTTTGGCTACGCCATGTCTCTGGTGATGTGGGTAATTACGATATTGTACCTGATAATAAGCCTTGTCCGACCGGCAACTACTATCGGCGCCATCATCCTGCCACTGAACGTGGTCACACTGATCATCGTTATTTTTCTGCCCAGCAACACGGTTATTGCCAGTGGTACACCACTACTGCATCTGCATATAGCCACTGCCATACTTGCCTACAGCCTGCTAGCCCTGGCAGGCATTCAGGCCCTGTTAGTCAATAGCCAGGAAAAGGCTCTGCACAGACACCAGGCAAGACAGATAAATTTACACCTTCCACCGCTCGAGACGATGGAATCCCTGCTGTTCAGCATGTTACTGGGTGGCTTCATTCTGTTGTCACTGACACTTGTCAGCGGAGTATTTTTTACCGAAGAGATCTTTGGCAAAAAGCTGGTGATTAATCATCATATTGTACTGTCAAGCGTTGCCTGGCTAGTCTTTGGTATGCTTCTCTTTGGCCACTGGCGGTGGGGCTGGCGTGGCCGTAATGCGGTTCACTGGACAATAGGCGGCCTTAGTCTGCTGGTGCTGGGATATTTTGGCACCAAGTTTGTTCTGGAATTCATGCTTAGCAGGTAATCCAGCTCACAGCTGGTACCAATTATTCCATCCAGATGAATACACGCATCCGCGAAATACCCTATAACTACACCTCTTTCTCAGACCATGAAATCGTTACACGGTTTCTTGGTGAAGAAATGTGGACCATCCTCAATTCTCTGCGCGAGCAGCGGCGCACAGGACGATCTGCGCGTATGCTTTTTGATGTACTTGGAGACATGTGGGTTATTAGCCGGAATCCTTACATTCAGGATGACCTGATTGCAGACCAGAAACGCTGGAAATCGCTGATAAGCACTTTGCATGAACGGCTGGACCAAATAGTCAGCCGTGCTGCAGGCAATCAGCAGGCACTGCAGATTGCTGATGCCGGACGCAAAGCCATTATTGAGTTTGAGACAGGTTTATCGGATTGCCGTCAATTACGCCAGAAGGCCCGGCGCCGCCTGGAACGCATCACTGCAAAAGACAATATCCATTTTGATGGGCTGATGCGTGTTTCCCACGTGACTGACGCATCAGACTGGCGGGTCGAGTATCCGTTTGTTGTCATCACCCCGGATACGGAAGCAGAAGTCAGGGATATCGTCGAAGCATGTATTGACCTTGGCCTGACCATTATTCCTCGCGGTGGCGGCACTGGCTACACCGGCAGCGCCGTGCCTTTGCACACGAACACCGCCATCATTAACACCGAAAGGCTGCTTGAGCTCGGTGAAATAAAACAGTGCTCACTGCCTGGAGTCGACAGAAATGTACCGGTAATCAGTGTTCAGGCCGGTGTCGTGACCCGCCGTGTAGCAGACAAGGCCTACCTGGATAAACTGGTTTTTGCTGTTGATCCTACCTCGCAGGATGCCTCATGCATCGGTGGCAACATCGCTATGAATGCCGGTGGTAAAAAGGCCGTGATGTGGGGAACAACGCTGGATAACCTCGTCTCATGGCGCATGGTCACGCCTGATGCCAAATGGCTGCAGGTGGATCGTCTGGACCATAACCTCGGCAAAATTCATCTGCAGAAATTGGCGCGTTTTCAGATTCAGCGTTATCAGAACGATGGTCTGACCGCGGATGGTGAAAGTAAAATTCTTGAGATCCCCGGAAGTGAATTACGCAGCAATGGGCTTGGTAAAGACGTCACTAACAAATTCCTTGGCGGCCTGCCTGGTATCCAGAAAGAAGGCTGTGATGGTCTGATTACCTCGGCAAAATTTATCCTCCACCGGATGCCGGAAAACATACGCACTGTCTGCCTTGAATTCTTCGGTAGCAACTTACATCAATCAGTCTCGACTATCGTCGACATCATTGACCTGGCTGAGCGAAACAACGGCCTTCTGTTGTCTGGTCTTGAACATCTTGACGAACGTTATGTCAGAGCCGTTGGATACACCACCAAGGCTGCCAGAGCAGAACTGCCGCGGATGATTCTGCTGATAGACATTAGCAGTGATGATGAAGAGCAACTGGTTCAGGTTAGTAAGGAAATCGTCAATCTGGCCAGAATGCAAGATGCTGAAGGTTTTATTGCAACAAGTGCCGAAGCCAGGCACAGCTTCTGGAGTGACCGCGCACGCACCGCCGCAATTGCCGCCCATACTAACGCCTTCAAGATTAATGAAGACGTGGTCATCCCATTACCCCGGCTGGCTGACTACACCGAGGGAATTGAGCGAATCAATATCATTCAATCAACCAGGAACAAACTGGCAATCATCCACGCCGTTGAAGAATACCTTTCATCAACGGCGATAAAGGACATCGACAGTACTGACTTTGGCGATAGTGATGAAAGCCATGCAATTATTGAAGCCAAACTTGCTGCAGCCAGAGACCACCTGGCGGTTATTCGCGACTGCTGGACATCAATCATTGCGGACCCGGACAAACCCGCTGTTGAATATCCGAGATTAGCCGCTGCCCTGGCCGAGGATATCGACCGGCAAAGCACTGCCTTTGCCCTGCTGCAATCACGACGTTTGCGGATCTCCTATCGCGACGAGGTTGAACTGCCGTTAAAAGAGATTTTCAGCGGTAAGGCGATGAAAGCAATTCGCGATAAACTGGATAAGATTCATAGCAGGATACGTTCCAGCCGGTTATTTGTTGCCACTCACATGCACGCTGGTGACGGCAATGTACATACCAATATCCCGGTACATTCAAACGATTATGAAATGCTTCACCAGGCAGACCTTATTGTCGATGAAGTAATGCAACTGGCTAAAGATCTTGGCGGTGTTATTTCTGGCGAACATGGCATCGGCCTGACAAAGATGCAATATCTTGATCAGTCAACTATTGATGCATTTAAACACTATAAACAGCAGGTCGATCCGAATCAGCATTTCAACCGAGGCAAGTTACTCGACGGCAGCGGACTGGGCAATGCCTATACACCGTCGCTTAGATTGCTCGAACAGGAAGCCCTGATTCTCGAAGCCAGTGCGCTTGGTGAATTGAACAACGAAGTCAAAGATTGTCTGCGCTGCGGAAAGTGTAAGCCAGTCTGTACCACCCATATCCCTGCTGCGAACCTGCTCTACTCACCACGCAACAAGATACTGGCCTCAGGCCTGCTGGTAGAAGCGTTTCTTTATGAAGAACAAACTCGGCGCGGCATCTCAACACGGCACTTTGATGAGTTGAATGATATTGCTGACCACTGCACCATCTGCCACCGCTGCCTGTCACCCTGTCCGGTTGATATTGATTTTGGTGAAGTGTCTTCGCTGATAAAAAATATTCTGCTGGAAAAAGGTAAAAAGCGATTTAATGCCGGCAACTGGCTGGCGATGTCGTTCCTGAATGTTACGAATCCTCGTACCATACGATGGCTGCGTCTTGGCTTGATCAAAGCAGGTTACCGAAGCCAGAGATGGATCAACCGGCTTGCTCGCCACTTTAGACTGATACCCGAGACCAGGCGTCCCGGTGTGACGCTCGGGCAACCTGAAATTCGCAGACAGGTAGTCAATTTCGTTCGAAAACCGCTGCCTTCTGATACACCTGGCCCGACACTGCGTGCACTGCTGGATATTGAGCAGGCCAATAGTATTCCAATCATACAGGATGCAGAAAAAGTAACCGAAAACAGCGAAACAGTGTTCTACTTTCCTGGTTGCGGCTCTGAACGCCTGTTCAGCCAGATTGGTATGGCGACACTGGCCATGCTGCATCAGCAGGGTGTACGCACGGTGCTGCCTCCTGGCTATTTATGCTGTGGATACCCGCAAACGGCCGGTGGCGACAGTAAACGTGGCACCCAGATGTCAACAGACAACCAGGTATTAATGCACAGGATTGCCAATACCCTCAGTTACCTTGATATCCGCACTATCATCGTCTCCTGCGGCACCTGTCTCGACCAGTTACTGAAATACCAGCTGCAGCAGATCTTTCCCGGCTGCAGAACCATGGATATTCATGAGTTCCTGATGGAAAAAGGGCTTTCTCTCGAAAGCAGCGGTAAGAAATACCTTTATCATGAGCCCTGCCATAGCCCGATGAAGCATCATGACCCGGTAGGCGTGGCCAGCAAGCTGCTGGGAGCCGATGTATTATTATCTGACCGATGCTGTGGAGAATCAGGCACCTTCGCCATTAGCAGGCCGGATATCGCAACCCAGGTAAGATACAGAAAGCAGGAAGAACTATTCAGAAATATAGAAACCCTGACTGGTGAAACGGGCAAAGCAGATGACCTGAAGATACTAACTTCCTGCCCTTCCTGCCAGCAGGGCATGGCACGCTATGAGAAGAGCACCGGGCTCGGCACCGATTACATCGTCGTTGAACTGGCCGCCAGCCTGCTTGGTGAGAACTGGATGAATGAGTCTGCTGAGAAGATACGCAAAGATGGTATTGAGCGGGTTTTGTTGTGAAACTCAGTGTTAAGTGTTAAGTGTTCAGATGATTTTAGCTTTTACTGAAAACTGAAAATTTAATCTAATTTTCTCCAAGCAGGCCGGTAATCGTACCGAGTACACCTTCGAAATCAGGATACGTCAGTTGATAGGCCGGCACTTTTCTCGCCAGGCTTACTGTTGCAGGGAAACCATCTGCTGACAAATTCCGCGCATTCACCAGGCATGACATCAGTGCCATTCCCGTTTGCGCGGCAGTAAGTTTTTCCAGGCTAAACTCGGCGTCTGCCCTGAAGTGCGGGAAGAAAACCATATTTACTTCTGGTTCAACAGTCTTATTATCAGCCCTTACCAGACCTGGCGGCACAAGCATGGCAATCGGCCCGGCCACAATGGATTCATCATCCTTGTTGTCGCCGAGCAGACCATCGATGATCTCTCGTGCTCCGTATTTGACGTTCAACGGACGTCCGAAGCACATCGCCTGGCGTGACTCCAGTGGCAGGTACACCAGTTCGTCGGTGAGGTAGTCAAAGCCGTTAGATAACAGCCAGGCGGACAGCGTAGTCTTACCGTGCCCGGATTGGGCCGGCAGGATGATTCCCTTGCCTTTCCAGCTCAGGCAGGCTGCGTGAAACAATAAGCCGCTGGAACATTTATCAGCCAGATTATAGATGCTGGTGTCCATTAAGGAATTTGCCAGTGCGGCAAGGGAATCACCCTTATATATCTGCTTTTCGTCGCGGGTCAGCCGGTAGTCTTGAT
>JARFQI010000142.1 GCA_029287855.1 Arenicellales bacterium
GTCATTCCGGCGTATGCCGGAATCCAGTAACAGCTTGAATAAAAACAACTGGATTCCGGGTCTACGCTGCGCTCCGCCCGGAATGACGAATTAATCAGATGTTCCTTAAAGGAAAACGAAGTTAGGGTAGTTCTTACTGAAGAGGGATATGGAATTCTCGAGTGGATGGATTGTGAAAACCTTTGACAAGTCAACTGACCTGGTGCCGATATGCACGATCTTTATTCTGGCATTGTCAGCGGCATTGATTGCTTGCAGCAGTGGCGCTTCGAAAACGCAGCGGTTTGTGCTCAATACGGCTGGTGCACAGATTAGACTGACCGAAGTACTCCCGGATGTATGGGGCCGGGTGTGTGTCATATCGCCCTGCCCAACCAATAAACATACCCGGGAGACTCCTGGCGTTCAGGTGAATATAGAAAGTAACAGTAGCATCTGTATGTCAGATAGCATCGCTCTTCTGGTTACGATACAGGGCGAAGGCATATTCGCGCTGTGAAGTGCCAAGAGGCAGTGTTGATTTTGCCAATCTAGGTGGCAAGTGTTACCGGCGAGGAGACTCCAGGTTCACGGTTCATGATGAGGGGCATCCCTATGCAGCGCAGGCCTGATAAATATTTTGCGAGTACCGCTACATTTCGCCGGTCTGGCTCTATGAATCCGTTATGCATTCCCGGATATTTCCTGGTATGTGTTGCAATTCCCTGGCGGGTTAATCGCTTTGCGATAGCAGCTTATGTCACCTGAAGCAATACCCATAGGTGAGCCCGGGATAACATGCGCAAATTGCCATGCCTGTTGCTGTCGTCTGGAAGTATTGTTGATCTCCGATACGGGTGTTCCAGAACACTATACTGATACGGATCAGTGGGGCGGAACGGTAATGGCGCGTCTGGATGATGGCTGGTGCGCTGCTCTCGATCGCGAATCAATGAAGTGTACAATTTACGCTATTCGCCCGACTGTTTGCAGGGAATTTAAAACGGCTGGGGATGAATGTCTTGCTGAACGAACAGATTATCCAGGTGGATTGCTTTGTGCAGGGCTGTCACGGCGTATCTTATGAACATTTGTAATAATGATAGTCAGGCAATGTCCATGGAGGCGGGAGTAGCAGCGTGCGGATGTATCACCGTTCCTCGCCATGCCCGGCAACCTGTCGAGGCGTGATGAATGCAGGAAATAACATGCCGTTGCACTATGACGAAATCATAATACCGGAGGAATACCCGGAAAAGGCAAAGCGGCTGCGTTATTATATCTGGGTCGCGGCATTCCTTTTGCTTGTTGGGTTGATATCGCCGATTATCACGTTGAGCAAGTTTGTTCTGATTGAAAATACATTTTCTGTTGTATCGGGTGCGCTTGAATTGCTACTGGAAGGGCAGATATTCCTGTTCCTGATTATTGCCGGATTTAGTATTGTGCTGCCGATACTCAAGCTTGCGGTACTGTACAGGATTGTAAGTAAAAATGAGGCAATAAAGGGGAGTGTACGGACGCAGTTGCACTGGATGCATTTGTATGGAAAGTGGTCAATGCTGGATGTGTTTGTAGTGGCGGTGCTGGTTGTTGCTGTGAAGCTGGGCGCAATAGCAGATGTCGACATGCGGTACGGACTTTACGCGTTTGCCGCGTCAGTCCTGCTAACAATGTACATTACATCGCGTATCGTGAGCCTCACGAACCAGCCCCTTCAAGGTGCTGATACGCATCGATGAGTTCAGTAACCAGGCGTAAAAGCAGTAGTGAAGGCAATTGTGGAAGAATTATCACAAGCAATTACTATCACGTTAAACCCCACACCAGCACTTTTAGACAGTCTGTACTGGATAACCCTGGTGGCTGTGATAGTTTCATCGGCCTCCGGGGTCCTTAAGGCAGGATTCAAGCAGTTTGATCTGTTTGGTGTGATTATAATTGCGATTGCGACCGGGCTTGGTGGTGGTTCGCTGCGTGATATGTTGCTGGACCGGGAAGTGTTCTGGATTCGGGATCAGGTCTACTTTATTGCGTCTCTGGGCAGTGCCATTGTCATGTTTCTGGCTGCGCGCATGCTGGTAATTCCAGGCAGATTCTTCCTGGTGGCTGATGCCGCCGGACTGGCTACGTTTGGTATAGCCGGAACACTGGTCTCCTTGATGGTGGGGGCACCGTGGCTGGTCGCGAGTTTTATGGGTGTAATGACAGGTACCATGGGGGGTATTTTTCGCGATGTATTATGTGGAGAGCCGCCAGTAGTGTTTCAAAGCCCGCTATATGCAACAGTGTCCTGGGGTGGAGCATTGTTTTTTATCGGTCTGCTGTATATTCGCATGGATGTCACGGTAGCAGCTGTTGCCGCAGGGCTGGGTATTTTTATGGCACGGCTGTTGGCTATTTATTTTAATATAAGTCTGCCCAGATTCCGTTTTAAGTCCTGAAGTTTATCAAGCTGGAAAATATAGATGAAGCTACCTATGAAATTGAAAAACATACGGAATTCATGGAATCAACATAATCAGAAACTGGTGCATCCGCCTGCACTGCCGGAAGCAAAATTCGCTATTATGCCAGCTTCCTGATTTATTGCCGACGAGAGTACGACGGACTGAAAAATGGCTAATATATTGCTTATTTATTCGACCACTGATGGTCATACGCTGGAAATCTGCCAGCGACTGGTGCAGGTTATTGAACAGCAGGGCCACCAGGTGACGTTGATCTCTATTGAAAATGCGTCGGCTGTGGACCTGGAGACCTTTGACAAGATAGTCCTTGGTGCAAGTATTCGCTACGGCAAGCATGGCAAGCCGGTTTACGAGTTCATAAGGAAAAACGGGCAGATTCTCGATAGCAAGCCGAATGCCTTTTTCTCGGTCAATGTTGTTGCCCGCAAACCGGAAAAGAATCAGCCTGATACGAATCCCTATTTAAGGAAGTTCCTGAAACAGATTGCCTGGCAACCACGGGAGTTGGCTGTTTTTGCAGGAAAAATCGATTACAAGCGGTATCGCTACTGGGACCGGCAGATCATTCGGATGATCATGTGGATGACAAAAGGTCCCACTGATCCTGATACTGTCATTGATTTCACCAACTGGGAGCAGGTTGAGGATTTCGGGATTCTCGTCAGCAAGATGTAATTTCAGGCAATGAATGAGCATGAAAAAATCAATTATGTTGAATTTCCATCCAAAGATCTGACGGCAACCAGGAAATTCTTCGCTGCTGTCTTTGGCTGGTCTTTTACCGACTATGGTCCCGAATACACGGCATTCTCGAATGCAGGTATCGATGGCGGGTTTTACCGGTCAGACCTGGCGGCTTCATCTGTAACCGGCGGTGCGCTTATAGTTTTCTACAGCAGCGATCTCGAAAAAACAAAATCAAAGATTGAAAATGCGGGAGGTTCAGTAGTTATGCCCGTATTCCGGTTTCCCGGCGGTCGCCGTTTCCATTTTACTG
>JARFQI010000144.1 GCA_029287855.1 Arenicellales bacterium
AATAGTGAAGCATCGCCTTTTAGAAATAACACCGGCGGAGGACGATGAATTTGCGCCAAAAGGGCCGGGTATTGAGCCTGGCTAAGGTAAATGGCGTGATGGGAATGGTCTTCCTGCAACCATTTAATATCTTCTGCTACATCCGTAGCATCCTTGCCCATGATCAGGGCATCTACAATATCTGGAGTAATTCCTGGCACAGACGACAACTGCTGCCGGTTAGCATTAAAAACATCTGCCGCTGAATTAAAAGTCTCAAGAAGATTTGAATATGTAACTGAGCCAACTCCCGGAACCCTGTTAAGGGCAAGCTGCGCCGTCAGTTCTTGATCTATTGGTGTTTCCACAGACTATCCCTGTCTGGCCTGCTTTTATTTTGATCTTTCTTGCATGAAAGCCTCTTTTCGGCAGGATTTAAGACAACATGTTCACTCGATATTTATTACTTGATCGTTGACATGTATAGCCAGAGTGGCTCGCATGATCAGGCCATAGCTGACATTTCCATAAGTCTTGAAAATCATCAGTATGCCACTCCGCTCAACTGGCAGCCTGTATTTTTTTCCTGACACCGGGTCCTTTTGAACACCCGGATCACGCATTATTTGCAGAACATGGCCGGGTTCCAATCCCAGATCTGATCCACCCGAAAGAGTAACTACGTCACCAGGCCCGTATTCACCTACATCGGATACAGCACCTAGAATACGAATCGAAATTGGCTCCCTGAAAGGTTTTGGATGGTAGTAAGGCAAACTCAATCTTGTTACTGCAGGCACCAGGCGGTCGCCCTGGTTAATCTCTTTCTCAGATTTAGTGATTCGAAGTTTTGCCGGATCGCCGGGACGGATCATTTCCGCCACACCGAGGGTCTCAGTCTCATAGCCCATCGTTTTTTTCGTATCGGGATTTATCAATGCACCACGCATCCGGATGATGTTGAACCTTGATCCTGGGGCACCATCAATATGGCGAGCATACACATCACTCAAGGCTCCCATGACTACTTCACCATTGACGCCTTCTGTCACATAGGGGAGTTTGTCGAGATTATTCGATTCGACTATCTGACGGTCCTGCAGAAAGCCCAGTATTACATTCGGCGGGATAGCGGGTATTGCATTATCCAGCTGTTCCACGTATACCGCAGGGCTCATTTTAACGACCTTCCTTGCAGCACGTTCACGGCCACTGAGGTGTTCAAGGTATGGCCTGCCATCCTCATACTTCAGCACCAGCCGGTCACCGGGATAGATTAAATCGGGATTCTTGATATAACTGTTCTGGCGCCAGATTTCTGGCCAACGCCATGGTTCTTTTAGAAATTTTCCTGAGATATCCCACAGTGTGTCACCTTTTACTACGGTGTAGTCAACCGGGTGATTTTCAGCCAGTTCAACCGTTGCAGCACTCACCGCTGCTGATACAGCTATCGCTGTTATGAGTAAAACAATTTTAAGTGAGTTAAGAATCTTCATGTGGTCTATCCCGTCTTTTTCCGGCAGTCTAGATGAATACACAGTTTGTTGCCATGTCGGCTATCCACAAAAGGTGCACTTCCATCGGGTTTTCAAAGGATCATAGCACCAAGTTAAAGTGATTTATCCATATTTTGCTCTAACTTACAACGCAAAACAGGTATAGAGCAAGTATTCTCGCTAAATTATTCGTTAATTAGCACTAGAAAATTATAAAATAAGGTCCACATTTAGCATCACGGGTTATAATTCGGCAAAATTTATCACCAGACTCAAATCAAACCTGATAAACATTAAAGATGGCAATTTTAGACATACTAATCTATCCAGATTCTCGACTCCACAGCAAAGCAAGACCTGTTGCGCAGGTAGACAGCCGTATTCGAAAACTCATCGACGACATGAGTGAAACCATGTACGCAGCGCCCGGTATTGGCCTGGCCGCCCCTCAGGTTAATGTCATGGAACGAATAATTGTTGTCGACATCAGTGAAAGCAAGGATTCGCTGCTGGCCATGGTCAATCCTGAGATTATTCAGTCAGAGGGCCAGGACGAGCATGAGGAAGGATGCCTTTCTGTTCCCGGTGTCTATGCACCAGTCAAGCGCTACGAAAACATCAGAGTACGTGCACTCGACAAGCAGGGAAAACCTTTCGAGCTGGATGCTGGAGGGCTGCTAGGGGTATGCATACAGCACGAGATAGACCATCTGGACGGCAAAGTATTTGTTGACTATCTGTCGCATTTGAAACAGGATCGAATCAGGAAAAAAATGCAAAAAGTAATGCGTCATAGCTGACAACCCCGATAACTCCTGAAAAACCACTACCCAATACACAAAAGTCAACTCAATGAGAGTCATCTTTGCCGGCACGCCGGAATTTTCTGTTCCCGCCCTGGAGGCTTTGATTGCTGCCGGCCATGAAGTAGTCGCTGTCTACACCCAACCAGATCGGCAGGCAGGTAGAGGACGAAAGACCCGGCCCGGACCGGTAAAGCTTTGCGCCGAGAAACACGGTCTCATTATAGAACAGCCTGTAAGCCTGAAAAACGAGGCCGCCAGGATGAAAGAGTTTACAGCAGATATCATGGTAGTGGTTGCCTACGGCATCATCCTGCCAGACGAGATATTACGGATTCCAAAGCATGGCTGCCTGAATATCCATGCCTCCTTGTTGCCTCGCTGGCGTGGGGCCGCCCCGATACAACGGGCTATAGAGGCTGGTGACACTGAATCAGGAATCACCATCATGCAAATGGACGCGGGACTGGATACTGGTGATATTCTTGCCACATACCCCGTCAATATCGAGCCATCTGAGACTGGTGAATCCCTGCATGATCGGCTGGCCACCACCGGTGCAACAGCAATAACAGAGGTCCTTGCTAACCTCGACCACTATCAGAAAAACGCTGTTCCACAACAACCTGAGCTTAGCAGCTACGCAAAAAAAATCTCCACGGGTGAAGCCAATATTGACTGGACCGAAAACTGCCAGGTACTGGAACATCGCATCCGCGCCTTCAACCCGTGGCCCGGGTCACAGACATGGTATAAAGGCAGCAAGCTGCGCATCTGGCATGCGATTTGCGACGAAGCATCTCGCCAGTCCGAGCCTGGTGTTATTCTATCGGCAGATAAATCAGGAATCAGGGTGGCCTGCGGGAAGGGAGTACTACAGATTCTTACGCTTCAGCGCCCTGGCGGCAAACCTCTAAGTTCAATAGATTTTCTAAACGGCATGAAACTAGAGACTGGCATAAAGCTGGAAACAGCGAGTGATGGCTAAAACCAAAATGGCTAAACCGAACATTGTTACCTCACGGCTTGTCGCCTGCAGGGCAGTGCAACTCGTGGCTGACCAGGGCTTCAACAGTGATCGTGCGCTGACAGAAGCGGGCATCAGCAAGCTAAGCGATAAGCGGGATACGTCATTTGCCAGTTCCATCAGCCTCGGAACTCTGCGCTGGTTTCATCAGCTGCAAGCCCTGCTCGCGATGCTTCTGGATAAGCCATTGCAACGCAAAAACAGGGATTTACATTTTCTTTTATTAACTGCCCTGTTTCAGCTATCTAAAACTGATATCGCCAGGCACGGTGTTGTTTCTGAAACAGTAAATACGGTAAATGTGCTGAACAAGAAATGGGCTAAAGGCCTGGTAAATGGCGTTCTCCGAAATTACCTGCGACAAGCAGATGAATTACAGCGTGAGCTTCTAAAATCTCCAGTGGCAGAGACCTCTCATCCGCAGTGGCTGCTGAATTTGCTGCAGACAGCATGGCCGCAGCAATGGCGAAATATTACACAGGAAAACAATAAGCAGGCTCCGATGTCGCTCAGAGTTAATGAACTGCGAATGAGCAGAGATGAGTATCTCGATATACTTTCTGCAGCGAATATCAGTGCCAGTTGCAGTGATATTGTTACTTCCGGAATAACACTTGAATCACCCTGCTCGATAGAAATGCTACCCGGTTTTGATGCAGGGCTAGTATCTGTTCAGGATATTGCTCCTCAGCTTGCTGCTAATTTTCTTGATCTGCAGAATGCTCAGCGCGTGCTTGACGCCTGTGCAGCACCGGGAGGAAAAACAGCACATATTATGGAAGCCTCGACTGGCAAGTTAACACTGACAGCACTGGAACTAGACCCACACAGACTGCAGCGCATCACTCACACCATGCAGCGGCTGGGGCATCATGTTGAAGTCATAGAAGGTGATGCCTGCAATCCTGAAAGCTGGTGGAAAGGCGAGAAATACGACCGCATATTACTGGATGCGCCATGCTCAGGCAGTGGTGTCATCCGGCGTCATCCGGATATTAAGCTGCTTCGCAGAGCGTCCGATATCGACCAGCTTGCCAGTCAACAATTAAAACTATTACAGGCCCTGTGGCCGCTTCTCAATTCAGGCGGAAAATTACTCTATGCTACCTGCTCTATCCTGCCGCAGGAGAACGAAAACATTGTTCACAGTTTTCTCTCTGCAGAAGGGACTGCAAAGGAACTGGATATAGATGTACACTATGGCCAGTCGCGCCAACATGGAATACAAATTCTGCCAGGCGAACACAAGATGGATGGTTTCTTTTATGCTTGCCTGCAAAAAAACTAAATACCCTTACCTTCTCAGTTTCTTCCTGCTGATTATTGTCTGGTCCGGTACGGCAAGCAGTCGTGGCTTCAGCATCGACCAGATCGAGGCTCGCCTGGACGAACAGTCAATACAGGTCGATGGAAACCTCACTCTGAACCTGACTGAGGATGTTAGAAAAGCACTCAGTAAAAGTATCCCGCTACAGTTAAATATGGAGTTTGTGCTGAACCGTGTACGTAATTATTACTATGATAAAGAAGTCGCTGTGTGGACCGTCCCGATTGTCATCTCCTACAGACCAGTGTCAGATGAATATGTCGTCAGCAGGCCCGACCTCCTGAACCAGCAGGAAACCTTCGATAACCAGAATGCCGCATTGGAAAGGTTAGGCGTATTCAACAATCTAAGCCTGCCGCTACCAGAGCCTCTAATTGAGGGCAAGCGATATATTCTGGAGGCGCGTGTAAAACTGGATCTTGGCCAATTACCGGCGATGATGCGTCCATTAGCCTATTTCTCATCCTCCTGGCACCTTAATAGCAAGTGGACAGATTGGCCACTCAATCGCTAAAAAATATCATTGCCGGTCCTGTGCCGGCACTGATTTTATCGTTATTACTGCTGGCAGCGCTGTTGCTGCTAAGCTTTGCCGCCCAAAATTCAGCACAGCTGGCCGATGTCTATGCCCCACTGTTGGTCGTCAACCTGGTCGGCATCTTCGTATTGCTTGTGTTCAACCTGGGAAGTATCTACAAGCTGATCAAGCAGGTTCGCGCAAAAGTCATCGGTTCACGGCTGACATTGCGCCTGGTCGGCATGTTCAGCCTGCTGGCCTTCCTGCCATTATCCGTCGTCTACTACATCTCAATACAATTTCTTAGCCATGGTATAGACAGCTGGTTTGATGTCCGAATCGAACAGGCCATGTCTGATGCAACGCTGCTTGGCCAGGTATCATTAGAATCACTAAAAGAAGGACAGGTTGACACCCTGATTCGCTATGTCCCGGATGTCGAAAACACATCCGATAGTCTCGAGCTGATCAGTCTTCTGGACAGAATCAGGCGAGATGAGGAATACAATGAAACTGCCATGTTCACTCAAAGTGGACGCATTCTCGCATCCAGTTCCATGCAACCGGGGACGTTGCTGCCGTCACAGCCTGACGAACGCGTATTTACAGCGCTCGGCAATAATGCAGTTTATGCAGAGCAGGAAACAGGTATAGATGGCAGCAGGATATTCCGTATTGCGGTCATCGTACCTCCATCTATCGTAGGCATGCCGCCTCACATACTGCAGGCAATCAAACCGATTCCGCTACGATTTGCTAATCTGGAATCCAGTATCAACACTGCTATTGGCGAGTATGACCGTCTGCTCTATCTGCGAGGTCCTATCAAATTCGGATTTATCTTGACATTAAGCCTGGTCAGCCTGATGACATTGTTGCTAGCAGTCTGGACAGCCACTTTTTCCGCCCGCCGCCTGGCATCGCCTTTGCGTGAACTGGCTGAAGGAACTCAGGCTGTGGCTGATGGAAACTATAACACCCAGCTCCCCGTCACCAGTCATGATGAGCTTGGCATTTTGATTAAATCATTCAATCGTATGACTCAGCAAATTTCCAAGGCCCGTGAAAATGCTCAGCAAAGTCAGCTGAAGCTGGTAGAACAACATACATACCTGGAAACTGTACTTGGCCACCTTTCCTCTGGTGTCCTCTCTTTTGATGCCAATCAGCGACTGCGCACACATAACAACCGGGCTTGTGAAATCCTGGACATTGAAAAACTCGATACGCTGTATAACCAGGACATTCTGTCACTGGCTAATACCCTGACATCACTAAAAGAATTTTTTACCATATTGAATGAAGCGATTTTAGCGAATCAGCCTGAGTGGAATGAAGAAGTCACCCTGTTCACATCACACGGCAAACAGGTGTTGTTGTGTCGCGGCACCCGCTTGCCAGGAACCCAGACAGGTGCCTCAGGCTATGTCTTTGTATTCGACGACATAACTGTCATGTTACAGGCACAGCGTGATGCTGCATGGGGTGAGGTGGCCAGGCGCCTGGCACATGAGATCAAGAATCCACTAACACCTATCCAGCTCTCCGCTGAACGGATAAGGCAAAAATATCTGCATACACTTAATGATTCAGAGAAGCAAACACTGGATCGCGCGACACGTACTATTTCTGAGCAGGTAGAATCTATGAAGGAAATGGTCAATGCCTTCTCCAGTTACGCTCAGCCTGTCAGCATGAACATCCACGACATTAACCTGAACCAGCTAATTGCTGATGTAGTAGAGCTACATAAAGGGCATTCCGGGCAAGTCGAATTTACCCTGTTGCTGGATGACTCCATTCCTCCGATGATGCTAGATTCAGGACGTATGCGTCAGGTACTGAATAATCTGATCGTCAACGCTCTTCAGGCTCTTCAGCACACTGAAAATGCAAAACTGCTGATCCGCACGCAATCTGGAACGGGTAAGAATGAAAAGATAGTAACGATAACGCTGGAAGACAACGGTCCGGGAATTCAAAATGAGCTCATGGATAAATTGTTTGAGCCATATGTCACCAGCAAGGAGAAAGGCAGCGGTCTTGGGCTGGCTATCGTGAAAAAGATTATCGATGAGCATGGCGGTGCAATCTGGGCAAAAAACATGAAAAACAATGGCAGCTGCTTTAACATACAATTGCCAGTAAAAATCAACAGGTCTACTCAGCAACGACAATCAACAGCAGAAACCCAATGATAAACAACCGCATTCTGATCACTGATGATGAACCTGAAATCTGCCGTCTGGTGCAGGAAATACTGGAAGATGAGGATTATATAGTATCCACCGCAGGCAATGCTGAAGAAGCACGTGTCGCCCGTAAAGAATTCAATCCGGATCTTGTCCTGCTGGATATATGGATGCCAGGTACAGATGGTATCACGCTGTTGAAAGAATGGATGGATAGCGAGAACCCTCCATCAGTTGTCATGATGTCAGGGCATGGCAATGTTGAAACGGCTGTAGATGCCATACGCTATGGCGCTTATGATTTTCTTGAGAAGCCGTTGTCAATGGCCAAACTGATTGTCACCGTGCAGCGGGCGCTGCAAAACGTGCAACTGCTCAATGAAAATGTACAGCTACGTCAACAGTTACTGCCGGCTAAAGACCTGATTGGCGATAGCCATAGTATGCAGCAGTTGAGGGAACAGATAAAACTAGTTGCAAAAAGCGATAGCTGGATACTACTCAGTGGCGAGCCTGGCAGCGGCAAGGAAGTGGTTGCACGAATGATTCACGATCTAAGCCCTCGTGCTGATGCCGAGCTGGTGACAATCAACCTTGCCGCTATCCCGGTCGAAAACATTGCTGTGCAAATGTTTGGCTCAGAAAAAAATGGGAAGATCACGGCGGGATCATTCGAACAGGCCAGTGGCGGGACATTGCTGCTTGATGAAATAGCCGACATGGATCTCGATACCCAGGCCAAGCTGATTGGTGCGCTACGTGAAAATCGTTTCCTTCGTGTCGGTGGCAACACGCCTGTTGAACTTGATGTTCGTGTCATTGCCGCCACCACGCACAATCTTGAAGAAGAAGTTTCAGCCGGTCGATTTCGCGAGGACCTGTATTACCGTCTGAATGTCATACCCATCACTATTCCTCCGCTGCGCGAACATCCAGAGGATGTGCCAAAGCTGATTGACTATTACCTCGACTATATGGCCAGAATAGAACATCTGCCCGCAAGACGTTTCTCCAGCGGTGCCTTGAGTCTCCTTGGAACGTATAGCTGGCCCGGTAATGTGCGAGAGTTAAAAAACCTTATACAACGTTTGCTGATTCTGAATCGTGGAGAAGAAGTAGCTGTTGCGGAAGTGCAATCCGCTCTCGGTAAACGCACGGTAACCGAGGAGTCGCCACAATATGCGCCGGATTATAATCAGTCGCTTCGTGAAGCACGTGATGATTTCGAGCGCAATTATCTGCTACATCACCTGAAACAGGTAGGCGGCAATGTTAGCGAACTCGCACAGATTGTTGGCATGGAAAGAACACATCTCTATCGCAAGCTCAAGGCGCTGGACATAAACCCTAAGAACAGCCGTAAACATTAAGACCCATGAAAATTATCATTCTCGGTGCCGGTCAGGTTGGCACATCGGTAACCGAAATCCTTTCCCGTGAGGCAGGAGGAGATATCACCCTTGTTGACATCGACGAAGAACGCCTGAGTTTGCTGCAAAACAGGTTCGACATCAGAACCGTGCATGGTCATGCTTCATATCCTGATGTGCTGCGTGAGGCGGGGTGTGATGATGCCGAACTTATCCTTGCCGTTACCAACAGTGACGAAACAAATATTACTGCCTGTCAAATTGCATCTATCCTGTTTAACACACCAAGAAAGATAGCCCGCATACGTGCAACAGAATATGTCAGTGAAGGCAAGCTTTTCGCCGAGGGCGGTCTTGGTGTCGATCATATAATCAGCCCCGAGCAGATAGTAACTACCGAACTGCAACGACTAATTGAAAGACCCGGGGCCCTGCAGGTACTGGATTTTGCGAATGGCCGAATCCAGCTGGTGGCCATCAAGGCCTATCATGACGGCCCTCTAGTTGGCCATCAATTACGCGCCCTGAAAGACCATTTATCGAATATTGAAACACGCGTTGTCGCTATTTACCGAGAAGGCGAAGCCATCATGCCTGATGGTGATACTGTTATTGAAGATAATGATGAAGTTTTTTTTATTGCCGCGACGGAACACATTAGAGATGTCATGAGTGAAATGCGAAAACTGGATAAACCGGTTCGCACCATCATGCTCTCAGGCGCTGGCAACATTGGCTTCCGCCTGGCTGAGGCACTGGAACAAAAAAACTACCAGGTTAAATTGATAGAACAGAGCCCTGAAAGAGCTACTGAGGTGTCAAAACATCTGAAACGGACCATTGTCCTGGTAGGAGACTCAGCGGATGAAGAGCTTCTGAGGATGGAAAACATTGATAAGATGGATGTGTTCTGTGCCATCACCAATGACGACGAAGCCAATATCCTGTCAGCCATGCTGGCTAAACAGCTCGGGGCTCGCAGGGTCATGTCCATTGTAAATCGCACGGCTTACGCAGATCTTATTGAACGTACAATGATCGATATTGCCTATTCCCCCAAGCAGGCAACAATAGGCAGTGTGTTGCCGAAATTCCGTACAGGTGCGCTTGAGGCTGTACATTCTCTGCGCCTGGGAACTGCCGAAGCGATTGAAGCAATTGCTCTTGATGACCAGTCGAGTAAGGTGGTTGGTCGCCGAATTGACGAAATTCCATTACCGAAAGGCACGATTATCGGTGCCATACTCAGGGATGAAGAAGTCATCATTCCACACCACAATACCGTCATTAACAACCTTGATCACATAATTCTGTTTGTGCAGGAAAAGAAACATATCGATGACGTGGTAGCACTATTTCAGGTCAGCGCTTTCTTTATCTGACCCTGGTTCAGGATCCCATGCAAACACGACTTATTCTCAAGGTTCTAGGGTTTTTGCTAATCATATTCAGTGTCAGCCTGCTGCCGCCGCTACTCATCGGCTGGTTTGACGCGGATGGCACACACCTTGTATTTCTGCAGGCGTGGGTCGGGTTATTGCTTCTCGGTGTCTCCATGTGGCTGCCGAATCGCAGTATTTCTGATGAACTGCGCATTCGCGATGGCTTTCTCATTGTTGTTTTGTTCTGGCTCGTTCTTGCACTTTCCGGTGCGCTGCCTTTTATGCTGTCAGAAAATCCTCATATGTCAGTTGTTGACGCCGTTTTCGAGTCGATGTCCGGCCTGACAACTACTGGAGCGACGGTCCTGACAGGCCTGGATGAACTGCCTCGTTCAATCCTCTATTACCGTCAGCAATTACAATGGCTGGGAGGCATGGGTATCATTGTTCTGGCAGTTGCCATAGCCCCAATACTCGGTGTAGGCGGCATGCAGCTATTTCGCGCTGAAGCCACAGGCCCGATGACTAACAATAAACTGACACCGCGCATCAAAGAGACCGCCAAGGCTTTATGGTATATCTATCTCGGTCTGACTGCCGCCTGTGCCGTTCTCTATTTTCTTGCAGGGATGAGCGCTTTCGATGCCATTGGGCATAGCTTCTCAACCCTCGCTATCGGCGGCTTCTCTACCCATGACAAAAGCATCGCCTTTTTTAATAATCCAATGGTCGACATCATCGCCATGTTTTTCATGGTGATCGCCGGCATAAATTTTTCACTACACTACCTCGCCCTGAGGCGTTACAGCCTGCGTCAGTATTTTTCCGACTCTGAAGTCAAAGCCTTTCTATTAATCCTCGCATTGCTCTCCGTCATCACTGTTTCAGTGTTAATCGTTGAGGGCACTTTTGATGACATTGGCATGTCCATCCGCCTCGGTCTGTTTCAGGTGATATCGATAGCCACTACAACCGGTTTCACCACCAATAATTTCAGCTACTGGCCGGGCCTGCTACCGGTATTGCTTATTATCAGTAGTTTTATTGGCGGTTGTGCCGGCTCCACCGCCGGGGGTATGAAGGTCATTAGAGTTGAACTACTGCTACGTCAGGGTCGACGCGAAATTGATCGTCTGCTGCACCCAAATGCAGTGCTGCCTATCAAACTAAACAAACGCCCAGTATCCGATGGGGTGATTAATGCGGTTTGGGGCTTTTTCGCTCTATACGTCATTAGTTTTGTTAGTCTTGGTCTGCTTATGATGATGACCGGCTCAGATATAGTAACGGCTTTTTCTGCCACAGCTGCCTGTCTCAATAATCTTGGACCGGGTCTGGGCGACGTAGCTAGCAACTACCAGACTGTCAGTGATCCTGGAAAATGGATTCTGAGTTTTACTATGCTGCTCGGCAGGCTGGAATTGTTCTCTCTACTGGTTGTATTGACCCCGGCTTTCTGGAAGCGATAATGCATGATGGCGCTTTAAACTCAGCGGGATAATATAAAAAGCGGGACTGATACTAACTAACGGACCCAGTCTACTATATGCTCCTCAAGATCATTGATGTCCACCTCAGTCTCACAAATAGCCTTGCCTTTTACTGATGCGCCTGATTCATGCACTGTAGCAGATGAACCTGATACCAGGGGATGCCACCACGCCAGTTCTCGCCCTTCTGCTAGCCGGCGGTAGGCACAGTCAACCGGCATCCAGCTAAGGTTTTGAAGATTATCGGGTGTCAATTTGACACAATCCGGTACCAGTATGCAGCGCTGCTTATAATCACCGCAACGACATGCATCCTGGTCAAGCAGGTAACAGACGACATCCGTATAAAAGACATCTCCGCTATCAGCATCCTCCAGTTTGACAAGACAGCACTGTCCACAGCCGTCGCACAAGGATTCCCACTGTTCTGTGGTCAACTCATCCAGCGATCTTGTTTTCCAGAATTCTGACATAATTAGCTTAACCGATTCATCAATGAAGATACTAGATTAATACGCTGAACATGATATTGTATATTTCATATAATTTAAGTGTACTGCTAGCGTAATGAGGCTAGACTAGCGGTTTACTTAATATCCATACTAAAATCAAACAATTACTACAAATACTACTAAAGGAATTCTACAAATGAATAAAATATTGCCCTTCCTGTTTGCACTGCTACTAACACCCGGCTTGAGCCTGGCACAGCAATCCGGCTCCTACGCTACTTCAAGCGCTGGAAATAGCCAGTCCCGTCCCGCACCCGACACCATACTCAGAATAGGCATTCAGGACCTGCAGAAGTTCCTGAACAGTGACATGGCAGGCAATAAAGAGGCGCTAGTCGGATTAATTCGTGTACGCATAGCACCCCAATTTGACATCGATACTCTGGCCCGCTGGTCCGGTGGCTACTGGTATCAGCAGATGAACCCTGAACAGAGAAAAGCCTTTACCACGAAACTGGCAAAATCTTTTTTCTCTTCACTGGCAAACATTGTCGGCGGATATGCGGGTAATATGCCCGAGGTGCAGTTTATGCCACACCGACGAATAAACCAGAACGAAGTCGACGTTACCGCACGTGTTCTTAGGCCAAATAATTATCCGATTGATGTTAGGTTCTCTTTTCACAAGACCCCACGTGGCTGGTTAATCTTTGATGTTAGCACCAATGGCATCAGCGCCATCAATTATTACCGTAAGATGTTTAATACACGTGCAAGACAAGGTGGACTGGGGGCTCTTTACTAAGTTTTAATATCACATTCATTCGTCAGTGCGGGTGGTACGTGGAGATCTCCTGAACAAATTGCCGTAAGGGATCGCTACGTGTCGCCTCGCAATGACATTAGCTGTAGAACTTTTCACTTATTCAAATGAGGCCTTCTCAGCTTCAAGTATAGCGAGACTGATATGCCTGCCAATTTCGTCTTCAAAACCCGGCCACTGCTGGTAGTCTGAGAGCTTAGCTACCACCTGGTCTTTCATCTCGAAATCTGCCAGTCCTTCTTCATAGAGTTCTTTCACTGTGTCATAAAGGGTGACAACGTAATTCCTGAAACTCTCAATAATTTTTTTATCTCCTGACGGCCCATGCCCCGGCACATAGTGATTGAAATCATCTGCAATCAACTTGTCAGCCATTTTAATGGTGCCGCGAAACGTCCCATCATCAAACCTTGCGACACGCTTATAAGTTACGTTATCTCCAGTAAACATGACGGAATCTTCAACGATCTCAAACATAGCGTCGGTATAACTATGAACTGCCGGCATGATATGCACTTTAACAGTCAGGCCGGAGATCTTAACGGTATCTCCGTCTTTTAATTCATTTTCAGGAATTACTGCCCGTGTACCCTCTGTCGCTCCATCCGTCAGATCGCTCATCCTCTTTACCCAGGCCTCAGCTTCCGATTCTTTCGCCTTCCTGATCATCTCAGGGTGTGCATAAAACTTTGCATCCGGGTACTCTTCACGAATCGCCTGGTTACCCAGCCAGTGATCTCCATGAACATGGGTATTGAAAACAAGAGTGACGGGCTTGTTGGTCATTTTCTTCAATTGTCTTAAAACCATGCGGCCCGATTCCAGGCTGGAGCCTGGGTCTATAATAATGACACTGGAATTACCCATCAGAATTGCCGGATTATTCATAAACCCGAGGTTTTCTGGATTAGGCCTTTCTGTTGGACCGGTAATAACATAAGTATGCTCAGCCAATTGCTCTGCTTTATAGTCAGGTACAGGTGTACCGGCCAGGACCTCAAACGAAGCAAATAAAAGCGCCGAAATAAGAAAGATACTTTTGTTCATGGTTTCCTCAATAGTTGTTATGACTCAGCGCCATGTTTAATCGCAAGCTGATATCTTTTAGCTGACTGTTCAGTATCATTGTACTTTTCAAGTTCAACCATCCAGTTTCTTGTTTCATTATGAACCATTTCGGCCAGCATTTTAACATGGCCATCCTGATCATTTAATGCAGGTATGTAGTGATACCTTTCACCGCCTGCGTTTAGAAAAAGATCCCTGTTTTGTTCAGCAACTTCTTCCAGTGTTTCCAGGCAGTCTGCAGCAAATCCTGGGCAGACTACATCTACGGATGTCACTCCTGATGCTGGCAGCTTGACCAGTGTTTTATCAAAATAAGGTTGCAACCAGGGTTCACGTCCAAATCGTGACTGGAATAATGCTTGCCAGGCAGAGTCTTCCAGTCCCAGTCTATCAGCGAGCAAACGCGCAGTTTTCATACACTCACAATAGTATGGGTCGCCAGCTCGATGGTATCGCTGTGGAAGACCATGAAATGACATCAACAACTGTTGGCCCCTGCCATTCTGCTGCCAGCTGGCTTCGATACTCATTGCCAGCGCCTCTATATAGGAAGAATTGTCATGATAATGCATAGGCATGCGAAGTTGCGGCAGCAAACGCCATGATTTCAGAATTCTGCTGACCTCATCAAAGATTGACGCTGTTGTTGTTGCTGAATATTGCGGAAACATTGGAAGCACCAGCAGATAGCGACAGTGCTGCTGACGAAACTCTTCCATAACATCTTGAATCGCCGGGTTACCATAACGCATGGCAAGTTTAACGCTGAAGTAGTCAGGAAAATGGTTGTCCAGTTCTGTCTGCAGGGCTGCAGCCTGGTCTTTGGAATGCACCAGCAATGGTGAGCCTCCAGATTTCCAGACAGTAGCATAAGCTTTCGCCACCTTTCGCGGACGAAAGCGCAGGATAATGAGATTCATTACCAGCCACCATAAAAGGCGCGGTGATTCCACCACACGGGGGTCTGACAGAAATTCGTCAAGGTATCGTCGAACTGCCTTCACCGAGGCTTCATCCGGTGTACCAAGATTAACCAGCATGACTCCGATTCTAGCCTGCTGCTTGTGTTTAAAGTCTTCAGCACCTGCAAAAGATGGCATTGTCAATAAATCCAGTATTAGTATGAAGGAGGGGGAATTTTACACACAGTAGACAGACAATCCCAACCGGTCTCGGCAAGAAGCAGATGGGAAGTAAGTTTGAAATAAGCATTAGTATCCCAGAGGGAACTGGAATACTGTCATTGGCATATAAGTTTAATTTAGCGCTATTACTGCCAGAGATATTTGTCGGGAAGAAACAAAGCTCGACAGAGTGGGAATGAATAAAGTCGCCGCTTCCCGATGCTTAATTGCTAAAGGCAGATGCGCGGAAGCACCCCTGAAGAAAAGAATGCTATGACATCATTAATTCATTAATAGCTAACTCTACCCTTCTGTAGGCTTGGCAGAAGCTGTAGCGGCAGCTTGCTGCTCACTTTCGAATGTTGTACCAATCTTCCCTTCTTTTTCCATTTCTTCGTACCACAGGTCGTGGTGCTCCTTGGCCCAATTGGAGTCACAGTAACCGGTCGTCATGCACTCAAGAGCCCCTTCTACGCCGAAAGAAGCGAGATAAATGTGTACAATCATAAATGAAATGACGAAAACAGATGCCAGCGTATGGATCATGTGCGAATCCTGAATCAATTGCCTTCCCTGTTCAAAATTTGGGAAATACATCACCAGGCCACTGGCTACAATGGCCAGGCCACCCAGCGCCACTGCCCAGTACCAGAGTTTCTGACCAGCGTTGACTTTTTCTGCACTGGGATGTTTGCCACCGAGATATCCGCCGGCGCGCAGGAACCACATCATATCCACCTTAAAATTAATTAGTGATTCTTTCAGAAAGGTGAATATCATGAATATCAGGGCAACGATGAACAGAGGTGATGTAACATCATGCAGCCATTTGCCTACTGATGCAGTAACCCCGAAGCCTTCAGCTCCAAGTACAGGAATAAGAATAAATCTACCATAAAGCAGCACCAGTCCTGTAAAGGCCAATACCATGAAAGAGACAGCACCGACCCAGTGCACCCAACGTGCATAAAGTGAAAATCGGGGAATTAATACACCGGAACGGCCACCTTTGATACGTATACGTCCACGTACCAGATAGTAGATTAGAAAGACAGCAAGCATAGCACCAAATATGTAAGCACTATAAGGCACCAGCTTGGTGACACGGTATTCACGCCACTCTTCACCAGCAGGATTGATGAGTGTACCGGCATCAACGCCCCTGGCCTGTGTTGTACCGCTTACAATTCCATCACGCTGTCTTACTGCGCGCCATAATTCAGCTCCCGGGCTGGGTACGGAAGAAGTAGTTGCAGGGGCGGCTGACTTATCCGCATATGCATCAAACACATATGGCACTAGCGGTAACACCAAAACAAGTAAAACCGTGGCGACAAACCATTTAATAATCTTATGGCCGTGGCCGACCCTGGCTGTTGTCATACGCATCTGATGCAGCACTCCTATAGTGTGGTATCCCTTACTGTACTACAGCGGGCACAGAAATGTGTGGAAAGAAAAAATCAGTTTGTCACCTTCCCACTCATTCCACCCTTAGGACCGAAATTCATCTGTCTCTGCTGATAACCGCTGCCAAGAGCAGCAGATGCACGGTTGACGACACGCTTGCGATAAATATCCGCAACCATATCTGCATCACCGGCAAGCAGCGCCTTGGTCGCACACATTTCGGCACAAGCAGGTAATTTACCCTCGGCGATGCGGTTTGAACCGTATTTCCGATATTCCTCACTGCTATTGTCTTCCAGCGGGCCACCTGCACAGAAGGTACATTTATCCATTTTACCACGCGAGGCAAAGGCACCATCACTCGGAAACTGTGGCGCACCGAACGGACAGGCATAGAAGCAATAACCGCAACCGATGCAGATGTCCTTGTCATGCAGCACGATGCCGTCATCGGTAGTGTAAAAACAATCCACCGGACAGACTGCTGCACACGGAGCATCTGAACAATGCATACATGCAACAGAGAGAGATCGTTCACCCGGCTCACCATCTTTGATAGTCACAACACGGCGGCGATTCACACCCCATGGTACTTCGTTTTCATTCTTACATGCCGTGACACAACCGTTACACTCGATACAGCGTTCAGCGTCACAATAAAATTTCATAGCTGCCATTTTTCTATACTCCTGTTATCAAGCTTTGGTTATTTTGCACAGAGACGCTTTCGATTCCTGCATCTGGGTTACCGAGTCGTAGCCATAGGTAAATGCCGTGTTCGCTGCCTCACCAAGCACAATCGGGTCTGAGCCTGCAGGGTACTTGCTCCTCAAATCCTTTCCTTCCAAATGACCTGCAAAATGGAATGGCATGAATGCGACACCGGGTCCGACCCGCCGGGTTACCATAGCCTTGACCTTTACCTTGGCCCCTTCTGCGCCTTCAACCCAGACATCTTCGCCATCCTTGACGCCATTATTGTTGGCATCCCGCGGATTAATTTCCACGAACATGTCCTGCTGAAGTTCTGCAAGCCATGGGTTGGAACGTGTCTCATCACCACCACCTTCGTATTCAACCAGGCGACCGGATGTCAGGATAATCGGGTAGTCCTGTGTATAATCCTTCGCCTGTATCGATCCGTATCGTGTCGGCAGGCGGTAATGAGATTTACGGTCATCATAGGTTGGATATTTCTCAACCAGGTCACGCCTCGATGTATAGAGTGCTTCCCTGTGAATTGGTACCGGATCCGGGAAAGTCCAGACCACTGTCCTCGCTTTAGCATTTCCGAATGGTGCACAGCCGTGTTTGATTGCTACACGCTGGATGCCACCTGAAAGGTCCGTCTTCCAGTTTTTGCCTTCAGCGGCGGCTTTTTCATCATCAGTGAGATCATCCCACCATCCCAGTTTCTTGAGCATCTTATCAGTAAATTCCGGGTAGCCATCCTTGATACCAGAACCTTTTGAATGGAAACCTTCGGCAAGCAAATTCACCCCATCACGTTCAACACCAAAGCGTGCACGGAAAGTCAGACCGCCATCCGCTACCGCCTTACTGCCGTCATACAGATTCGGTGTGCCAGGATGCCCCATTTCCCCCGTACCCCAGCATGGCCAGGGCAACCCATAGAACTCGCCGTCACATGCACCACCATCTGCTTTCAGTGAGGTATAGTCGAATGTACCCCAATTCTGCTGCTGTTTCTTCATCCTTTCGGGAGTCTGCCCGGTATAACCGATAGTCCACATACCTTTATTGAACTCCCTGGTGATATCTTCGATCACAGGTTCATCGTTTTTTACTTCAATGTTTTTAAACATCTGGTCGCTGAAACCCATCTTTTTCGCCAGCTTGTACATAATTGTATGGTCTGGCAATGACTCAAACAGTGGTTCAATTACCTTGTCTCTCCACTGCAAAGAGCGATTGGACGCGGTTACCGAACCATAGGTTTCAAATTGAGTACAGGCAGGTAGCAGGTAAACACCATCAGTGCGATCGTGCATTACAGCAGAAGCCGTTGGGTATGGATCGATAATAACCAGCGTATCCAGTTTCTCGAAAGCTTTTTTCATTTCCTTGCCACGGGTCTGGCTGTTTGGCGCATGCCCCCAGAAAATCATCGCACGAATGTTATCCTTCTGTGCGACATTTGCCTTGTCTTCGAGCACACCGTCGATCCAGCGCGAAACTGGTATTCCCTTGGTATGCATGGCAGTAACGTCCTTGCCTTTAGTCTGTTCGTAACTGGCCGAATCAAACTGTCCCTTGATCCATTCCGGATCGAGACCCCAGACTTTCGACCAGTGACCCCAGGAACCGGCAGAGAGACCGTAGTAACCGGGTAGAGTATGACTCAGAACACCGAAGTCGGTGGCGCCCTGCACATTATCGTGGCCACGGAAAATATTGGTGCCGCCACCGGAGACCCCCATATTTCCGAGCACCAGCTGGAAAGTACAGTAAGCACGGGTGTTGTTATTACCTATCGTGTGCTGGGTACCACCCATGCACCAGATGAAAGTGCCAGGGCGGTGATCAGCCATCGTCTTGGCCGCTGTGTAAACCTGTTCTTCTGGTACGCCCGACACACGTTCAACTTCTTCGGGCGTCCACTTTGCAACTTCTTTTCTTACTTCATCGAGACCGTATACACGCTGTCTAATGAATTCCTTATCCTCCCAGCCGTTGTTGAATATGTGCCATAACATACCCCAGATGATCGGCACATCAGACCCGGGACGGATCCTCAGAAACTGGTCAGCATGCGCAGCAGTGCGCGTGAAACGAGGATCAATGACGATTATAGGCGCATTGTTTTCTTCTTTGGCCTTAAACACATGCTGCATGGATACTGGGTGGGCTTCACTAGGATTGCCACCAATAATCAGGATTGCCTTGCTGTTATGAATATCATTATAGGAGTTGGTCATGGCGCCGTAGCCCCATGTATTGGCGACGCCGGCTACCGTGGTTGAATGGCAGATACGTGCCTGGTGATCAACATTATTGGTGCCCCACAATGCGGC
>JARFQI010000159.1 GCA_029287855.1 Arenicellales bacterium
CGCCGCGAGGAAGGTATTCCGGTACTCGAACGCAAGTTTTACAGCAATCTGCAGACCCGTTTCCCGGAATGGCGCTGCAAGCAGATAATGGATCTCTGTCTGGATCAGAAACAGCTTGAAGCGACACCGGTAAACGAGTTCTTGGACATGCTGGTCATCAACTGAAGAAACGAATCAGGAGAATATAATGAGCATTAATTTCCAGGCACTGGTATTGGAACAGGAGGACAGGCAAACCCTGGCTGAAGTGCGCGAGCTATCCGTCGATGATCTACCAGAGCGGGAAATGCTGGTTCGTGTCCACTATTCCACATTGAACTATAAAGATGCACTGGCCGTGACCGGTAAAGGCAGGGTGATACGCAAGTTTCCCATTGTTCCGGGTATAGATCTTGCCGGAGAAGTGGTTGACCCAGGCGGCAGCTCATTTAATGCTGGCGACCAGGTGATATCAACCGGCTGGGGCATGGGTGAAGAATATTGGGGCGGTCTCGGACAATATGCCCGGCTAGACCCATCCTGGCCTCTGCTGCTGCCCGAAGATCTTGATATGCGGTCAGCAATGGTGATGGGAACCGGTGGCTTTACCGCCGCCCTTTGTGTCAGAGCAATTATGGATCATGGCAGCAGCCCGGAGGATGGACCGGTACTGGTCACTGGCGCAGGAGGCGGTGTCGGCGGTGTCTCTGTCATGCTGCTGGCAAAACTGGGTTATGAAGTACATGCCGTCAGCGGTCGTGAGTCATTGAATGACTATCTGAAACAAATCGGTGCCGCTCATATTCTGCATAGAGATGAGCTTGCACGCGAATGTAAACCACTGGAAAAAGAAACCTGGGCAGCCGTGGTTGATACTGTTGGCGGCGATACACTGGCCACAGTGATTGCACAGACACAGGCTGAAGGCATTGTCGCCGCCTGCGGCAATGCCAGCGGCATTCAATTGAACACCACAGTATTCCCGTTCATCCTGCGCGGTGTTACCTTGCGCGGCATCAACTCGGTCAGCGTGCCGCTAGAAGCGCGAAAACAGGCCTGGGAATTGATCGCCAATACTATTCCCGCAGAATACTACGCCCTGCTGACAGATCGTGAAATTACATTGAATGAAGTAAAAGACACCTGTGAAGAACTGCTCGCTGGCAAAATACGCGGACGAGTCGTTGTCGATCTGCAGGTCTAAATAACACCTCGACACAACTACTAGAGCATAAGAAACACTAAAGGAACCAGGAGGAAGACATGAGTTATAAAGAAATCTATCAGCAATCAATTGAACAACCGGAGGATTTCTGGCGTGACAAGGCGCAGGCCCTGCCCTGGTTCAAGTTTCCGCATACTATCCTCAGTAAAGATGACAACGGCATAGACCGCTGGTTTGCTGATGGTGAAATGAATACCGCCTACATGGCGCTGGATCACCATGTGGAAAATGGTCGTGCTGATCAGCTTGCACTGATTTATGACTCACCTGTCAGCGGGCAAAAACGGCAATACACTTACCGCGAGTTGCGTGATGAAGTCGCAAAAGCGGCTGGCATGATTGCGGACCAGGGAGTCAGCAAGGGAGACCGTGTCATTATTTATATGCCGATGATTCCTGAAGCGGCCATTGCCATGCTGGCCTGTGCCAGGCTTGGCGCCATTCACTCCGTTGTCTTCGGTGGCTTTGCCGCCAATGAACTGGCAGTGCGCATTGATGATGCAGAACCTGCCCTGATCATCAGCGCTTCCTGCGGTATTGAAATCAGCAAAATCATCGAATATAAACCGCTGCTGGACGAAGCAATTGAACTTGCCAGCCACGATACCCCTAAGTGCATCATTCTGCAGCGCCCGCAGGCGGCTGCAGCAATGACAGCAGGCCGTGACCTTGACTGGAATGAAACCATGGTGTCTGCTGAAGCCGTTGACTGCACCCCGGTAAAGGCCATTGATCCTCTATATATTCTCTACACATCCGGCACTACGGGTAAACCCAAAGGTGTAGTACGTGACAATGGCGGACATGCCGTTGCGATGAACTACAGCATGCATGCGGTATACGACATCAATCCCGGCGAAGTATTCTGGGCGGCATCCGATGTCGGCTGGGTCGTCGGCCATTCCTACATCGTTTATGCCCCGCTGCTGCGTGGCTGCACCACCATCTTCTATGAAGGCAAACCTATTCTGACACCGGATGCCGGTGCCTTCTGGCGCGTCGCCTCCGAATACTCTGCCAGTGCTCTTTTTGCTGCACCGACCGCATTCAGAGCGATCAAAAAGTCTGACCCTGATGGTGAGATGATCAAGGATTACGACCTCAGTGCCCTGAAGACTATTTTCATGGCCGGAGAACGCCTAGACCCACCGACTTATGAATGGACGGTTGAAAAAACCGGTAAACCGGTCAACGATCACTGGTGGCAAACGGAAACCGGCTGGGCGATTGCCGGCAACATGCTGGGCTTAGAACCTATGACAGTCAAACCCGGTTCGGCGACTGTTCCTGCTCCTGGCTACAACGTCAAGATACTGGATGATTACGGTACCGAAATGGGGCCAAATGGGCAGGGCTATATCGCGGTAAAACTGCCTCTGCCACCCTCATGCATGCCGACCATCTGGAACAATCATGAACGCTTTGTTGATGACTACCTGGAACGATTCCCCGGCTACTATGTCTCTGGTGACGGCGGTTACATCGACGACGATGGTTACGTGTTTGTCATGGGACGTATTGATGATGTCATCAATATCGCCGGTCACCGCCTGTCCACTGGTGAAATGGAAGAGATTGTTGCCGACCATCCTGCCGTTGCTGAATGCGCTGTCTTCGGTATCAATGATGCACTAAAGGGCGAAGTGCCACTCGGCATGGTATTGATCAAGGACGGCATCGATATTGATGAAGAAACCCTCAATAATGAATTGAAAGCAATGGTGCGCAAAAAAATCGGTGCCATAGCCTGCTATAACAAAACTCTGATCGTCACGCGTCTACCCAAAACACGCTCGGGAAAAATTCTGCGCCGAGTGCTGCGCCAGATAGCCGCCGGTGAGGAATACACCGTACCCTCCACCATCGATGATCCGGCCAGTCTGGCTGAGCTTGAAAGCGTTATTAAGGATCATGATATCAATTAGGAACTGCACAGGCGAAGCTGGTTAAAAGCGCTACAGAGTTAATGGTAAAGGCTGAGGAACGCTTAAGCGTTTCCATATACTCCGTAGCTATTTAAACACATAGTTAAAATGATGAATCTGAACGTACTCGTGAGTCGGTGCCTAAAAACGGCCGTTGAAGATAAAGACAAATAATTGAAAATAGCGGGCAGATTGGAAGCAAGTCCATATCAATATCCCCTGGCACGAGGTATCCACTACCTTGACCGGTGTGGCCGCAAAGAGTTTAATCAGCGACAATGGTTGCAGCTGGATACAGCACTTAAATCCTTACTCCAGACTGAGGTTTTAACCCAATATAATGAAGTGGCGACAAAGAAAGCAAAGCACTAACGTTGATGACAGAAGAAGCCGCACCGGTGGGACTGGTCGTGGCCTGCCTTCCATTGGAACATTGTTGTTTTTGTGGCCAGTCATCAAAAACCTGCTGCGTTCAAAACTCGGAATCGCCATTTTGATTATAGGCGCCGCCGTCTATTTCCTGGACCTCCCATCACTTATCGGAGGCGGCAGCTCAACCAGCACTATTAATGAAGAACTTGATAACGAACAGGCTGCGTTTATTAAAACAGTACATGGAGATACTGAAGCAATCTGGTCAAAGATCTTTGCCGATGCAGGAGCACGTTACTCCTCTCCAACTTTAGTGCTGTATCGTGGTTCGACAACGAGTGGCTGTGGACTTGCCAGTTCCCGTATGGGACCTTTCTATTGCCCGGAAGATAGAAACATTTATGTTGACCTCGGCTTCTTCGAAGACTTGAAACACCAGCATGGTGCGAGTGGTGACTTCGCACAGGCGTACGTACTCGCGCACGAAATCGGCCATCATGTGCAATATCTGGAAGGAACTCTGAATAAGGTAGAAAGGGCAAAACAACAGGCATGGGGAGAAGCCAAAAAGAATCAATTGCAGGTGCGTGTTGAGCTACAGGCCGATTGCTATGCAGGAATCTGGGCAAATCACGCTCATCAACAATTTGATATCCTCGAAGAAGGCGACCTGGAAGAAGCATTGATCGCTGCAGCTTCTATCGGTGACGACAGGCTGCAAAAACAGTCACAGGGCTTCGCCATCCCTCACACCTTTACTCACGGCAGCTCTAAACAACGTGTTGAATGGTTCACCAGAGGCGTTAAGAATGGAGATTTACAGGATTGTAATACCTTCGGTAGATAACACTAGCTGTGTTGAAATCATAACTGAAACTCAGTAACCTCGAAAAAATCTACGGGTCGATGGCGTGTAGAAGTACACCGTTTACACCAACGACAATTCGATGGTCGAACTACGTGCCAGTGGTAAACCTGTCTGGTTCTAAATGAATCACACTCCCCGATCCAGGCAAGTAGCCCTGCTACACGTAGAGAATATTTAGTAAAATAACTCAGTCGCCTACAGGCGGCATTGGCCTGTCACTCACTTTGATCAACAAGGAAACACATATGAAATATTTCAGGTACTTACCAACACTGCTTTCCTTGCTAATCCCATTCAGTCAGTCATTTGCCAATGAAAAATTACAGCTACAAAAGGTAGCTGATAATGTCTATGCAATTGTCGGCGAGCTTGGTAACCGAACCCCCGGGAATCTTGGCAATAACGCAACATTTGGAGTTGTTATCACAACGGAAGGGGTAGTGTTGATCGATCCGGGTGGGACTTATAAAGGTGCAGAAGCAATCCATCAGCTTATCAAAAGTATAACAGACGTACCAATTTCCACAGTAATCAATACAGGCGGGCAAGATCATCGTTGGCTTGGTAATGGCTACTTCAAAGAACATGGCGCTAAACTTATAGCCAGTAAAAAAGCTGTTGAAGATCAGAAAGCACGGGCTCAAGACCAATTCATCATGCTTGGTACTTTAGTCGGGGACGAAGGCCTTAAAGGTACAGATGCTGTATATGCCGAGCAAAAATTTGATGACAAGTTGGCATTTGAGCTTGGCGGTGTAAAATTTGAAATTTCCCATACTGGCCAGGCACATACACCCGGTGATAGCTTTGTCTGGTTACCCCAGAAAAAGGTCATGTTTACGGGCGATATTGTCTACACCCAGCGCATGCTACGCGTCGGATCCCATTCAAACAGTAAAAGCTGGATCAATGTTTATCAGACAATGGCCGCCTATAAACCTGAACATATTGTTCCAGGGCATGGTCAGGCTACTGATCTGGCTACTGCCAATGCAGACACTTATGATTATCTGGTTTTTTTGCGAGAATCAGTATCGGCTTTCATTGAAAACGGTGGCGATATTACTGAAATTAGCAGTGTTGATCAGACGAATTTTAACCACCTGCTAAATTATAAAACCCTGGCCGGAAGAAATGCACAGCAAGTTTTTACCGAGCTTGAATGGGAATGATTCTTGAATAAAAAAACATAGCTTTGTGCAGATTATTAGTGTCATTACACTTTGTTGAATGCTGTAGCTAGTACTAAACAGTTTCAGTTTCTGTTGTTGGTGGCGAGATCAACTGACGATGCAATATATATTCGTAAACTCTCCCGGCATCCTGATCAGTGTCAATTGATAAAATGGTCCATGTAACAAACGTGCCACTTTTTGAGTTCTCTTGATAAGGTACAGCAAAATCAGTAGCTTTTGA
>JARFQI010000076.1 GCA_029287855.1 Arenicellales bacterium
GATTAATGAACTTTCAAAATTTTAAGAAACTTTAACTTATAGGGGCGCTTCACTCCGTCCCCTTTTTGTTTCCTTTTTATTATGGCATAACGACCTTGCTCTGCGGTGAGGAGCGTTTTTGCGTAGCATCCGATGCAGCTACTTGTTAAGCCTTGATGCACAATTAGAATTATAAGGCTGGACATGGAGCGCAGACTTATTTTGGCGAGACTGCCAAAGGTCATATGCATTTTGAAGGCGAAGCCAATGGTCTGCAGATGGTTTTTTAAATACTAGCTCTAAGCGTAACGCCATTTCTGGCGTTATTGCACCTCTACCATTTAGGACTTTTGAAAGTGTTTTACGACTAACGTTTAAATGCTCTGATGCATCTGTAATGGTGAGTTCTAAAGGGGTAATTACCAGCTCTTTTAGAATTTCACCAGGATGTGCGGGATTGTGCATGCTCATTAGTGATAATCCTCATAATTAACTATTTCCGCATCTCGACCTATAAATCGAAATGTTACCCTCCAATTACCACTGACAGATACAGACCATATATTTTTACGACTACCTTTTAGTTCGTGTAACCGTAGGCCGGGTAAATCCATGTCCTGTGGGCTTTCTGCCTGATCAAGGTTGGTGAGTATTAACCTTAAACGTTTGGCATGTTTTGCTTGAATGCCAGACGATTTACCAGTTTTGTAGAAACGCTCTAATCCTTTATGTATAAAACTAGTTATCATGGGGAGCATTGTAACCTATTAGGTTACAATGTCAAGTGGGCGATTTTTATGCTTAACAGTGATATATGCCGACTCGGTAATTTGCGGTGTTATACCGACTCGGTATAAGTAAATAGACCTTTCTGTTTAAATTCTTCATAATTCTTCTAAGACAACGGATTTGTTCTTTTTTATTAGCTAACTGAGTAGCTTATGTCCACCCAGTCAGAATCCCGCTTCTGGGATAAATTTATTGATAAAACAGCATCCTATAATATTAAGCCAGAGCTTGCACGCTGGTATGTGCGGCACGCGGAATCCTGTATTAAATCGCACCAAAAGCGGCTTGCATCGCATTCAGCCGTAGATGTTGAGAATTATCTTACCGGTAAAGGACGCAACAGGCATCTGCATGACTGGCAATATCGTCAAATTGTGTTAGCCGTTAAAGTTTTATTTTCCGACATGGTAAACATTACCTGGGGTAATGCTTTCCCGTGGGACGAATGGAATGAAGCGGCGCAACAACTGCAAAGTGATCATGCAACGGTGGCGCGTGACTACCAGGCGGTGAATGTTGAAGGTGTTGCTAAAAATTATGCAGCTGGCAATGATGCCATCACAGAACCCATGCAACGCAACGCAAAACGCCACACGCTAGCAGTTGAAAAGATGATTAATCATATCCGTGTTAAGCATTATTCAATACAAACAGAGAAAGCGTATGCGTCATGGGTATTACGGCTTCTCAATCATCAATCCATACAGAGTCTCGACTCACTTTCTGAATGTCATATCTCAAATTTTCTCGATTACCTGGTACTAACAAGAAAAGTCTCTTCCAGCACCCAGGCACAGGAGCTAAACGCGCTGATCTATTTTTATAAAAACATACTTCAATTGAAGCTCAGCGAAAATATCCAGTTTGTATGCTCTAAAAAACCCAAAAGACTGCCTGTTGTTCTGTCACAGAATGAAATAACTCAATTGTTTGCAGCCATCCATAGTCCAATGTTTCTTCTGATGTCCAATTTGTTGTACGGCTGCGGCATGCGTCTGATGGAATGTGTACGCTTACGCATTCTTGATGTTGATTTTGATTACCAGCAACTCTTGATAAGAGGCGCAAAGGGGAAAAAGGACCGGGTTGCACGATACCTGCCAAACTGGTTACCACTCTAAAGTCTCATTTATCCCTGGTCAGGAATATGCATGATGATGATTTGTTAGAGGGCTAAGGCAGCGTCGATCTGCCGGACGCGCTGGCACGTAAATATCCCAATGCGGAAAAAGAATTTCGCTGGCAATTTGTTTTTCCTTCAGTAAGGGTTTCTGCCGATCCCAGGTCCGGTGAAATACGTCGGCATCGCATTCATCAAAGTGGGTTACAGCGTCACCTGAAACGGGCTGCAGACAATTCTGCAATCAACAAGAAGGTCAGTTGCCATACTTTGAGGCATTCATTTGCCACGCACCTGCTGAAGAATGGTTACGATATCAGGACGGTGCAGGAGTTGCTCGGTCATGCTGATGTTTCAACCACCATGATCTATACCCATGTGCTGAACAAACCGGGTGTCAGTGTTGTCAGTCCTTTTGATACGCCTTAACATTATAGACAAAGACGAGGATTATTTTTCAAGCAATCGCCTGCGAATTTCGTCACGGTTGAGCCTGAACCACTGCAGCGCAATAATCGGCATTGATGAATCGATACGGCCGTTGTCCAGCCATGCAAAGGCGGTCTCACTACTCACCACCTGGACCCGGATATCCTCGCCTTCCTCCTCAACGCCGTGTATGCCGCCCAGTCCGGTAGTGTCTGTGCGAGCCAGGTATACATCGATCATTTCGCTGCTGCCGCCTGGCGTTGAATAGAATTTGTGGATCAGAGTGAGATCAGTAATTATGCAACCGGCTTCCTCTACAGCTTCGCGTGTGATCACTTCCTCGGCAGATTCGCCGTCCTCATAGACGCCGGCAATGACCTCGGTCAACCACGGACCTGTCGGGTCATCAATAGCGCCAATACGAAACTGTTCGATTAGCACCACCTCATCGCGCACTGGATCATAAGGCAACACAGCGGCCGCATGCCCACGATCGAGCAGCTCGCGGATAATTGGCCTGCCTTCACCGCCTGCGAATAGCTCGTGCTTCAGTTCAACGCGGGAGAGCTTGAAAAAGCCTCTATAAAGTATCTTCTCTTTGATTATCGACCAGTACATAATTGCAAGAGTAAAGGCTTATACCGTGCATATCAATGGATTGGACCTTCATGTTACACCGAAATACATTTCGATGATTTTGTATGTCTGATGCTTTATTGGTATTTGCAAAATAAAAAAGAATTTATTATTAAACTTTCTCTTGTATCTGATATTTTTCCTGCAAAGTCCAGGCTTGCGTAACTGCAAAAACATCAAATCCTTTCTCCCACAAATCAGCCAGGTAGATCAATATGCTCGAATACATATTTTTTTCATGATAAACCCCGGCAGCAATTTATCCAGCATCTGGCGCAGCACGAAATTCCCTATGTTGAACAGGACGATTCGGTGGGAATGATTGTTGCCGTGCCGGAGGACCTCGGTGATGATATCGAAGATGAGATCGAAACTTACTATGATGATTTGATGGAAAATGCGGAAGAACTTCTGATAGAAGCCGGTGATGCCGCTGAAAAGGATGTTGCGGCAATTACTATTTCACTGCAGAGCGGCGATACCATCTACGCGTCTGTTGACCCGAAAGTGTTGAACTGCATACTCAGCGTTGTTACGACACAGGAGCTGAATGACCTGGTAAATAGTATTGTCAGTAGTGTAGAAAACCCGGACGAGCGCCCGTTCTGCAAGCAGTAAGAGTGACCATCGAATACAATGAAGCCCGGCTGTCTATCCGAACAATCAATGAGTTAGAGATTGCCCCGTCACTTCACTCCTGGCAATGACGAATTAATCAAAGACTCCTAAATATCAAGGTTGACGTGACAGTCTTCGCACGGCACTTCCTGTTCGACAAAACGCTCGTGCTCCTGCTCAAGAAACTGCTGAGGCAGCTTATGTGCAATACCTTTATGGCAGTCTATGCAGGTCTTGTTTTCTTTAAATCCCCGCTGATGACGCTCACTGGCTGCTTCACTTTGCACTGACACTTCCATTGCTGAAGCGTTATGGCAGCTGCGGCATTCCCTGGAGTCTGTCGATTTCATCGAATTCCAGACTTTGCTGGCCATCTGCATGCGCAATTGCTCGAACTTCTTTGGAGTATCGATGACGCCGCGCATGGTGTTTAACACTTCCTTGCTGGACTTTATTTTGCGCACCATCTTATGCAGCCATGGATCGGGAACATGACAATCTGAACACGAGGCCTGGACACCGGTCCTGTTGCTGTAATGAACCGTGTGCAAATACTCCTGGTAAACATTCTCTTTCATTGCATGGCAAGAAATACAGAAGTTCGTCGAACTGGTGACATCCATGACCTTGTTGAAGCCGCCCCAGAAGACGGCGCCAAGCGCCATCAGTATCAACATGCCTGCCAGGGTCGTACCTAAAAATATCTTGCGGGAAAAAACGGAGGGCTTATTGTCGGGATCTGACATCTGACATCCTCCTAAGAATTTATTATCGGCAGAACTAATTAGCTAATTAACCACTGATTTGTATCTTATAAAAATAAAATTATAGTGTCTTTGATCTATATCAGATTTTTTTTGACAACTTTCATCTAGTGCTTAATCCAGTTAATGACGAGTTTGCAGTTGCCTGCTGTGGTTATCAATATAGGGATTGCGATTACCCTGCAGCTGCTCAATACGGTCATTTCTTCTATATTCATCCTGATCTGGCGCATATTTATTGTCCCATGCCTGTAACAGCGATTTCTGTTTTTGCTTCAGGTATAGATCATATTCGTCACTCATATACAGCATAGCGCGGGCAACACGTCCGCGTGACTCCGGTGAGGGTTCAGCGGTACGGGCACGCTCATCAAACTCAAAGTCGCAGTTGCCGAATGACCGCTGCTCTCCGCGAATTATCGTGAACGGGTAGTTGCTGCGAGCCTTGTTGATATCAGTGCGCGACGGGTAGAGGTTATGCAAATCCGCTTCGATGATGTTGAACTGTGGGCTGTTGATGCGGCACTGGTTACGTTTACCACAATGTAGGCTATAGGCAATCCATGAGGCGGGGAAGATGTGTTCGATGTTGATCCCGCGGTTATAACCGCTGCCGAATTGCTGCTGGCAGTATAGTGTGCTGCCACCGTCGTTATACAGTTCTTTCCAGAACACTGTTCGCGCAGTTTCATAGTCGGGGATCCGCTGTCCCCTCTCTTTGGGAGAAACCGAAGTAGTGGAAGAGTTAGTGACACTTTTATCACTGGTAGTATCAGAACAGCTGGCAAATGCAGGTATTAATAACAGGACTGTAAACAATAACGGGTGTGTTGGTATTTTCAATGTAATCTCAATAGGGTGTGCCTGATTTCATGTTCGCCTCTTTTAACATAAAATAACCAGCATCAAAACTGCAGCTGCAATCTGCTCCTGACAACTGGAAGGCGAATGTCCCATCACATACCATCAATCGGCTTTATCAGCCTTGGCTGCCCAAAGGCACTGGTTGATTCTGAACAGATCATCACGCGCCTGCGCGCTGAAGGCTATGCTATCCAGCCTGACTATAAAAGCTCTGATGTTGTTGTTATCAATACCTGTGCATTCATTGATGATGCCGTTGAGGAATCAATGCAGGCTATCGCTGAGGCATTGAATGAGAACGGCAAGGTGATCGTGACGGGATGCCTGGGGGCAAAACAGGGCGTGGTTGAAAAGTCCTTTCCCGACCTGCTCGCCGTCACCGGGCCGCATGCGGCCGATGAGGTCATGTCAGCCATCCACCAGCACCTGCCACCGGATACTGATCCGAAACTGAGCCTGATCCCGCCCGGCGGCATTAAATTGACGCCACGCCATTACGCCTACCTGAAGATTTCGGAAGGCTGCAATCACCGCTGCACCTTTTGCATCATTCCCTCGTTGCGCGGCGACCTGGTCAGCCGACCGGTTGCTGATGTGATGGATGAAGCGGAGGGATTGATCAGCGCAGGAGTGCGTGAACTGCTGGTGGTTTCCCAGGATACCAGCGCCTATGGCCTGGACACCCGCTATCGCGATGAATTCTGGCGCGGCAAACCGCTGAAAACTCGTTTTTTAGAATTATCTCGTGCACTTGGTGAACTGGGTGCATGGGTAAGGCTGCATTATGTCTATCCGTATCCGCATGTCGATGATGCCATTCCGTTAATGGCACAAGGGGTGATACTTCCTTATCTTGACGTACCTCTGCAGCACGCGAATTACGATATCCTTAAGGCAATGAAACGGCCTGCAAATGCCGAAAATGTGCTGCGTCGTATAGAAAAATGGCGCGACATCTGTCCCGATATTACCCTGCGCAGCACCTTCATCGTCGGCTTCCCCGGTGAAACTGAACAACAGTTCGAAGAACTGCTGGAATTCCTCGAGGTTGCCCAGCTTGATCGTGTTGGCGCCTTTGCCTATTCGCCTGTTGATGGAGCGACGGCTAATGCACTGGCCAATCCCGTCGCAGAAGAAATCAAGCAAGACCGACTGCAGCGCTTTATGCAAGTGCAGGAAAAAATTTCTGAACAGAAGCTGGCCAACCGTGTTGGACGAGTTGAAGAGATTATTATCGACGGCGAAGACGAAGAAGGATTTATTGGCCGCAGTAAAGGGGATGCACCGGAAATTGACGGTATGGTTTTTATTGAGGGTGGTCATGACCTCAAAGCGGGGGACATCGTCCGTGCTAAAATCACTGCAAGCAACGCACACGACCTGTGGGCTGAAATCCAGAAGCCCTGAGAAAGGATACTTAATGGGAATCTTAAACGCCGTAGCTGATGGCGATGATCCAGGGCCGCATAGAGCATGGCAAACGTGCCCAAAGCAACAAACGAGAGACCCAAAATTCGTGTTAGCCTGACCGGGTTGACGGCATCCCCCAGTTCTTGTTGGATGGCCGCTACAATGCGATCAATACCAAACCCAAACCCAATCAGCGACAGAGATGTGCGAATCCAGGCCATTAGAGTACGTTCTTCGGCGGCCCGGTTACGTTCTTTGGCTAACTC
>JARFQI010000111.1 GCA_029287855.1 Arenicellales bacterium
ATCGGTCATCTCAATAGCATCAATAGCAGCAAGACCATCGGAAGTAATACTTACAGTATGGCCAACTCCTTCAAGAATGCCACGCAACACCTGCTGATTGGTTTCGTTATCTTCTGCCACCAGTATATGCAGGCTGCTGGCTACGCCGCCAAGCTGCTGCTCATAGTGCTGAGTGAGAGAAACAACATTCTCCGGCATTTCATATTCAACACGTGCAGCATGCAGCGCGTTGTAGAGTAGACGGCTGTCAGTGTGGGACTGCAACACAGAAGAATAGCCTTCAGCAAGATAGTAGCTATCATTTGCCGGCACTGCTTCCTGCTGCACCAGCACCAGGGATACAGAGTCCAGCAGGGGCTCCGCACGAACAATACTGGCGAACTGCTCTGGCGCCATATCCAGCGATTCCTGCTCGATCAGGACAACACTGTAGGGTCGGCCAATTTCGCTGGCTTCAACAAGTCGTGCTAAAGCCCTTGCTGATGTCGCCTGTCGCTCAGCCGATAGGTCCCATTGTTTGAAGGAGGCAGCCATTTCTTCCGCTGACTGAACAGATGCCAGTAACAGCACTCGGGCATTCTCCATCACCTGTTTACTAGTGTCCTCAGTCACCTCCTGAATAGCGTAGGGTATTTCAAACCAGAAACAGGTTCCTTCATTGGGCTTGCTCTGCAGGCCAATTTCACCCCCCATCAAACCTACCAGCTGGCGCGCTATGGCTGTGCCAAGACCGGTGCCGCCGAAGCGCCGAGTGGTTGAGGCATCTACCTGCTGGAAACTGTCAAACAATGATTCCTGATCTTTCTCATCTATGCCGATACCAGTATCTTTAACCTCGAAGCGCACTATAACCTTTTGTTCACTTATGCTAGCAGGTGAAACGCGCAGTTCAACGCGCCCTTCGATGGTGAACTTGATGGCATTGCCGATGAGATTGATCAATACCTGGCGCAGGTGAAACGGGTCACCTACCAGCAAAAAAGGTGTGTTCGGGTCAACATGGGCGGAGAACTTGAGTCCCTTTCGGCGCGCCTGGTGGATGAATAGATTAGTGGTATCTGACATCACTGCATGAAGATCAAAGTTGCTGTTATCAATCAACAGCTTGCCGGCTTCGATACGAGAGAAATCGAGTATATTCTCAATCACCCCCAGCAACACTCCAGCTGAAGTCTGTATGCTATTGGCAAGCTCCATCTGCTTGCGGTCTAGCTGTGAATCCATCAACAGATCACTCATGCCGATGACGCCATTCAGCGGTGTGCGTAATTCATGGCTCATATTGGCAAGAAATTTACTTTTCGCCCGGCTGGCCTCTTTGGCCTGATCTATTGCCCGCTGCAAACGCTGGATCAGCAAACCCAGATAGAACGGAATGATCGTCAACATGATCAGCATAGTGATACTGAAGGCAGTATTGCTTTGCCATAGTCCACTGCGCCACAGAACAATTGTAAAGCCAACCAGGCTCATTCCGGTTGTCATCACCAGGTAACGCAATCCATAGCGGAAGCCGTAACCAACGATGACCCATAAATAAACAGCGGCCAGCGGCATTCCTGCTTCACCGGTGAAGTAGAGCACCAGTGAGACCGCAGTAATATCTGTAATGGCACCGATGACACGCCTTAGTACAGATATCCCCGGATAGAAGAAGACCGTCATCACCAGCAAAAGAGCGATTGATACATAGCTTATGGCTATGAGTCGAATGGCAGCGTCATTGGCACTGTCATTGCTAAACCAGGGAGATATAAAGTAGAAAGAAACCAGTACACCAATGGTTGCTCGGTTCATTACCGGCCCGTGCTCGGTCTCGCTAAAAGTGCGGAGGGAACGTATCAGGTAATTGGTGACTGCATTTTTACTCATAAAGGTGTCTGTAGATCACAAATCAGCTTGTTGACAGGCATCGTTGATCATTCTATTCATCACTGAGCTCTGTATGAATCAGCCTGATGCGATCAAGATTGTCGATAAAGGCATCGACTATTCGTGGATCCATATGCGAAGCCGATGATTTCTTTATATAATCTACTGCTGCATCAAAACTCCATGCGTCCTTGTAAGGACGTTTTGAGGTCAGTGCATCGAACACATCAACCACCGCGACGATGCGGCCGGAAATCGAAATATCCTCACCTGCCAGACCATATGGATATCCAGTTCCGTCATATTTCTCATGATGCTCCAGGGCAATCTCGGCTCCCAGGTTGATATAACGCGAGGGGCTGTCACAGAGAATATCGTGACCGATTACCGTGTGCTGACGGATAATTTCCATCTCCTGCTCATCAAGCGGACCTTCCTTGAGCAGGATATTGTCAGGGATGCCGATCTTGCCGATGTCGTGCATCGGCGATGCCAGTTCGATGTCATCACAATCACGCGGGGGAAGACCCAGCACTTCAGCGAGAAGGCGGCTGTAACGCGCGATACGCAGTACATGGTTGCCGGTACCTTCATCGCGGTATTCACCCGCCTTGGCCAGTCGCAGCAGTGTTTCACGTTCACGAACCTGAATTTCCCGGGTCCCTATGGCCACCTGCTCTTCCAGCCATTTCGCCCGATTGCTGATGATTTGCTGCTGCTGACGCAGGGTCAGCAGATTCTTGCAGCGCACCTTGCATTCATACTGGTCAATCGGTCGGATCAGGAAGTCCGTGGCACCGGCATCGAGTGCCTGGTAACGAACCTTGCGATCCTCGACAACAGTTACAACGACAACGGGTACATCGCGGCAAGCGCTAATTGCACGGATTTCCCTGATGAATTCAACGCCATCCATGACTGGCATTTTGTAATCAGTAATGACCAGATCCGGCGTTCGTAGCTGGATCCGCTGCAGTGCGGCAAGTGGTGTTGTGAATACCTCTACGTCGAGGCTGGGACTAATATCCTTTATTATCTGCTCAAGGATTTTTCTGCCTGTACTCTGGTCATCAACGATAATAACCAGGGGCTTTCCCTGTGACATATCTTTCCTCTTCCGGGATCGTACTCGCGGCTCAATGGATGTATCAAGGAGTTTATAGTCTGGAGCAACACTTTTCATACTATAAGAATAGGGAATACAAGGTCTTTTTACCAGAATTTTGCGTGCTATCCGCCTGGATTTGTCGCCATTTTGCAGTTTTATCAGTTACATAAGCATGTTAGCGGTGTCTTCGGCATGTTTTTTCGCGTTCCTGGCCAGGATGTATCAGGGCAGAAAAGCAGAATGTAATCACTCAACATAGTAAATCTGGTCGAAAAAAAGCCCCTTTTTACAGGGGCTTGCTTGGTTAAGTATATTTACAAAAAAAGTCTAAGGTGACTCCTAGAACGGCACATCGTCATCGAAATCATCCACAGGTGGTGCGCTCGACGGGGATGACTTCTGCTCAGGTTTATTACTGGGCTGCTGATTCCAGCTGGTGTCACTACCGCCGCCCGCTCTACTGCCCAGCATCTGCATATCGTTCGCGACAATTTCAGTTGTATAACGATCCTGGCCGTCCTGGCCCTGCCATTTGCGTGTCTGCAGGCGTCCTTCAATATAAACCTGGCTGCCTTTTTTCAAGTACTCGCCAACAATCTCAGCCAGTCGATTAAAAAAAACAACGCGATGCCATTCTGTTTTTTCCTGTTTTTCCCCACTCTGCTTATCTTTCCATGACTCCGCCGTAGCGATAGTCACATTGGCCATTGCGCTACCGTTTGGGGAATAGCGGACTTCCGGATCTTTGCCCAGGTTGCCAACCAGGATTACTTTGTTCACACCTCTTGCCATTACTCACATCTCCTAATTTTTGGTTTTCTATCCGTGAAACCATTCTCAGATTACATTACTTCAATAAAGAACATAGATAATATATTAATTGCCTGCAGGTGTCTCATACTTGTCCAGTGCATCAGGATCGAGAACTTCTGCATCAATTTTCAGATAGACGACTCCCTGCGGCGCCATTGTGATGACTTCCATCACACCATCAATTGCAGTCAACTCACTGGCTATGCTCTGTTCCTTATCCACAAGGTCGTTAAATCGTAAGACCCTGGTGTCAAGCAGCCTCGGGGGTTTGGCGGGCAGCATGATCAGCAGCCACAGGACAATTAATCCCGCACACATCAGGTAGACCCCCTGAGTACCATAAATACTTAGTGCCAGGCCACCCAGCACGCCGCCAAGAAAGGCACCAAAAAATTCTGCACTGTTATAGATACCTATAGCCGCACCCTTGTTACTCACCGGTGCAAGCCGTGAAACCAGTGACGGCATCAGCGACTCCAGGGTGTTAAAACCAGTAAACCAGATCACCATACCTAGCAGAAACCAGGCCGTCGAGTGGGCTCCGAAAGCGAATAAGAGTTCACCTGCCAGCAGCAGTGCTATTCCTGCAAGAAAGATATTAGGAATACGCTTTTTGCGGGTAGTCATCATGACCAGCGGCAGCATCGCCAGAACGGACAATAATATCACCGGCAGATAGACGCTCCAGTGAGATTCCCGCTGAATTTCGAGCGATTCTACCAGGGTAAATGGAATAGCAACAAAAAGAGCAGTCAACACCAGGTGCAGACAGAAAATCCCAAAATCAAGCCGCAACAAATGAACATCTTTCAGAATCACTGAAAACTGCTTTCGCAGGCTGCTATCTCCACCAAGAGGAACATGACTGGCAACAGGTGTCGGCACAGCCTTGTAAACCACAACGATGGCGAGCACGGCAAGGATTGCCGTCAGCCAGAATATACCCGGCACACCAATGACACGGTCCAGCAGCGGCCCTAGCATCAATGCGACAAAGAACGCCAGACCGATGGTCATACCGATCATCGCCATTGCCTTGGTGCGCTGTTCTTCCCGAGTCAGGTCAGATGCCAGGGCGATGACAGCTGCAGCGATGGCACCGGTTCCCTGCAGCGCACGGCCGAGAATCACACCGCTAATGCTGTCCGCCATTGCGGCGACAATACTGCCAATGGCAAAAATAAGTAAACCTGCAGCGATAACCGGTTTGCGGCCAAATTTATCCGATAACAATCCAAACGGAATCTGAAATACAGCCTGGGTTAAACCGTAGGCACCGATGGCCACACCGGTGAGAAATGCCGTATTGCCCTGCAGCTGCTCGGCATAAAGTGCAAAGACAGGCAAGATCAGGAACAATCCCAGCATCCTCAGGCCAAAAACCCCCGCCAGCGCGCTGACGGAGCGGCGCTCTAACGATGTCATCGGGTTTTTATTACTGCGCCTTCTGTTCATAAAATGCCCGGAATCTTTTTGTTATAAATTCGAGTTATCTGTCTCTTCAAACAAGCTGGGGATTCGCCAGCAAATCAGGAACGACCCTTCTTCAATCATTTGCAGAGAGGCACGACACCATATGTGAGAATAAAAGCGGTGATTTTACTCTGATCGTAGTGCTTATTCACCACGAAATAACATCAAAACAAAAACCGCTTTGCCAGAATGAGTTAAAACGACTTATATTACCGGTTTGCCGTAATTATTCCATCAGGATTGTTTGACTCTGTCATGAAGCAAATTAGTATCCGCGGTGCTCGTATGCATAATCTGGCGAATATTTCGCTCGATCTGCCGCGCAATAAACTCATCGTTATCACCGGGCTCTCGGGCTCCGGGAAGTCGTCTCTTGCCTTTGACACTATCTATGCTGAAGGTCAACGCAGATATGTTGAATCGCTATCGGCCTATGCCCGGCAGTTTCTCTCACTGATGGAAAAGCCAGATGTCGACCATATTGAGGGTCTCTCCCCGGCCATCAGCATCGAACAGAAAAGCACCTCGCATAATCCCCGTTCTACAGTAGGCACTGTGACTGAAATTCATGATTACCTGCGCCTGTTATTTGCACGTATCGGTGAACCACGCTGCCCACAGCACGACCTGCCATTGAAAGCACAAACCGTCAGCCAGATGGTCGACCAGGTAATGGCGATGGGTGATGGTGAGCGGCTGTTGCTGCTTGCACCTATCATTCAGGAACGTAAAGGCGAACATATCCAGGTCATTGAACAATTAAGGGCGCAGGGCTTTATTCGTGCGCGTATCGATGGCAAAGTTATGGAGCTCGATACAGCACCTGAACTAATAAAGAACAATAAGCATACGATTGAAGCGGTGGTTGATCGCCTGGTCGTCAGGGATGGGATTGAACAAAGACTGGCGGAATCCTTTGAAACTGCGCTGGGCCTGAGTGACGGGCTGGTCCATGTGCTGACTCAACCGAGAGCAGGTACTGCCGCAGAATATGTTTTTTCGGCCCGCTATGCCTGCCCGGAATGTGGCTATAGCCTGTCTGAGCTTGAACCCAGGCTGTTCTCGTTCAATAACCCTGCAGGTGCCTGCGCTGGCTGTGATGGCCTCGGTGTACGTCAGCTATTCGATGCAAACCGAATCATTCGTGATCCCGGGCTAAGCCTAGCCACAGGTGCCATTGCCGGCTGGGACCGGCGTAATGGCTTCTATTTCAACCTGCTGACTAACCTGTCGAAACATTATGGATTCAGTTTCGACACTGCATTTGAAGATCTGCCAAAAAAAATACAAAAAGTAATACTCTTCGGCAGTGGCAATGAAAAGATTACATTCCACTACAAAAGTATGCGCGGCCAAAGCCGCACCCATGCCTTCGAAGGGGTGATCCCGAACATGGAGCGCCGTTACAAAGAAACAGAATCGCACGCCGTTCGTGATGAACTGGCTCGCTATCTTTCCGTGCACACCTGTGAACACTGCAATGGCAGCCGGTTACGAGAGGAATCACGCCACGTATTCATTGGGGACATGGCTATCCATGACATCTCTGCCCTGCCCATAGATGAGACAGTGGACTATTTCCGCAAGTTAAAGCTTGAGGGTTCACGTGCTGAAATCGCCCATCGTATCACCCAGGAAATTACTGAAAGACTGGGCTTTCTGGCCAATGTTGGACTCGGCTACCTTTCCCTCAGCCGCTCAGCAGAAACGCTATCTGGCGGTGAAGCTCAGCGTATTCGCCTTGCATCACAGATAGGCTCTGCCCTGGTGGGGGTAATGTATGTGCTGGATGAACCGTCAATTGGATTACACCAGCGCGATAACGCCCGCTTGCTGGCGACACTGGAGCAGCTGCGTGATCTCGGCAATACAGTTATTGTCGTCGAACATGACGAAGACGCGATACGCAGTGCAGACCATGTGCTTGACCTCGGCCCGGGAGCAGGTGTCAACGGCGGCCACATCGTTGCTGAAGGTACTCCGGAGCAGATCCTGGCAAATCCGGCATCGGTTACAGGCAAATATCTGTCCGGTGAACTCTCTATCGCTGTTCCGTCTAGCAGGACACCTGCAGACGAGAATAGCCAGCTGGTCATTCGCGGTGCCACTGGAAACAATCTGCGCAGTGTCGATGCCTCTATTCCCGTGGGTCTGCTCACCTGTATCACCGGTGTCTCCGGATCAGGGAAATCGACCCTGATCAATGACACTCTCTACCCGGCAGTCGCAGTGCATCTTAATGGCAGCAGCCTGGAACCTTCGCCTCATGATGCAATAGAAGGGCTCGAGAACCTCGATAAAGTCATTGATATCGACCAAAGCCCGATCGGCCGCACACCCAGATCTAATCCTGCGACCTATACTGGCCTGTTCACTCCAATTCGTGAACTTTTCGCCAATACACAGGAGGCACGTGCCAGGGGCTACAAACCCGGAAGGTTTTCTTTCAATGTCAAAGGCGGTAGATGTGAGGCTTGCCAGGGTGATGGCATGATAAAGGTAGAGATGCATTTTCTGCCGGACATCTATGTCCCCTGTGATCAGTGCAAGGGTGCACGTTATAACCGTGAAACTCTTGATGTTACCTATAAGGGAAAATCGATACAGGAAGTGCTGCAGATGAGTATTGAAGAAGCTGCGGGCTTCTTCCAGGCAGTACCGGTGGTGAAGCGGAAGCTGGATACCCTGATGGATGTGGGACTGGGCTATATTTGTCTCGGACAGAGCGCGACTACACTCTCAGGCGGCGAAGCTCAGCGCATCAAGCTGTCGCGAGAACTGTCAAAGCGCGGTACGGGAAAAACACTTTACATTCTCGACGAGCCAACTACAGGACTGCATTTTCAGGATATTGAGCTGTTGTTAACTGTGCTGCATCGGCTACGCGATCAGGGCAATACTATCATCGTCATTGAGCATAACCTCGATGTCATTAAGACCGCTGACTGGATTATCGACCTGGGACCAGAAGGAGGTGCTGGCGGCGGCACTATTATCGCTTCCGGCACACCTGAACAGGTGAGTAAAGTAGCTGATTCCTACACCGGCATTTACCTGAAACCCTTACTGAAGAAAGCCAGATCACAAACGGCTGCCTGAAGCCTAAGGGTTAAACGTTAAGGGTTATCAAAACTATAACGGATTATTCATCTTCAGACTTCAGTAAGACTAAAAGCGTCACCGATTTTCAGCTCAAGTGTATCCCTGGCATTGCCCTGGTTGACCGCGATCTCGACCAGGCCATTTGCATTCTCGTACCAGAAACATTGCCCCGCTTTCACGTCTGAAAATGTCTTAGCGGGCTCAATGACCTGGTCATTCAACACCAGCCGGGCATTTTGATCAATTTCACAATAGCGAAGACCCGTTAATGCATTGCCAAAATGGTCAAAATAAATGATCTGATTCAAGTCCGTGGGAAATATCGATTCACCGGTATCAGCAGGCCGGCATTTTAGAATTTTAATATCTTGAGATTCTGCCAGCAGGCAGGCAGCTGGGGTATATATATCACGGCCGTGAAAGCTGTTACTAACCACCCCCGGCCATTGAAAATGGTATTTTCCAAAGTCCTGGGTATGCTGTTCCAGGACATCAAACTGGCCGTTGTCTGGGCCAACATACCAGCGCCCATCAGCCTCACATACGGCATGCGGCCGGTCACTGCCAACGCCCGGGTCGACGATACAGATGATAATACTGGACGGAGGTAAATATCGCGTGTAGGCAGGAATCAGATAGGCTGCCGTACGTATATCCTGTGGCGGGACTGTGTGACAGAGATCAACAATGTTCACATCAGGTAACGCAGCGCCGATTAAGGCATGCATCTGGCCCACATAAAGACCGTCATGCCCAAAATCGGTAAAAAGTGCAATCATGTATTTTTTGGGAATGAAAAAGGAATGCGCTGAACCACTAAACTACTACAGATATTTCTTTATCTTTTCCCTGAACTCAAGCTGCAGTGTCGAGATTGCCTCTAATCTTCCGTATCAAAGGATAGAGTTTTTCAGTTTCATCCTGAATACGTTGCAGAACCATTTCAAACATACCTTCTGTTTCTTTCAGAAAGAGCTCATGATTCCCTACTAACAGCTCATCCGGACGCTTATTCGGACACCATTGTTTTGTGTAGGAATTCATCAACTTCTTAATTTCCTGGGAACCTGACATAAAGTTTTTTACCAGGTTGCGAACCTCAACACTATCATTATTAAGCAGCTGGCCGTAGAGGTTTTTATCGACCACATCTATATGTGCATTCACTTTATTCATATAACGATGAAATAGCTCGCAACATGCACCGGTATCGCACATTGAACGCTCCTGAAACAGGTATAGCAATACATTGGAGAGTTCAGTAATTGAATCATTCTCCGTATTGAGTTCTTCATAAGTAATCATTGGGATTCTCCTTTAAAGAGGCTTTTTTATTGCCTTATTTATAGTATTGGAATAGTAAGAGATTATGAATTTACACAGTTGCTGTCAACAAACACCTGTCTGTGGGACAAAAAAAAGGCCATGTTTTTCAACATAGCCTTAGTTCTTCGATAATCTAATCCTGATTATTCAGCGGCTTCATCACCTTCTGCATCAACTTTTTCACGCGATACCATCTGCACTATTGCCATCGGTGCTTTATCACCGGGACGGTAGCCACATTTCAGAATACGCAGGTAGCCGCCCGGACGGTCTTTATAATGCACACCAAGGTCATCAAACAGTTTGGTTACCATTGCACGATCGCGCAAACGCGAGAACGCCAGTCTTCGATTGGCTACTGAAGGCGTCTTCGCCAGAGTAATCAAAGGCTCAGCATGACGACGCAGTTCTTTTGCCTTCGGCAAGGTGGTGCGGATCTCTTCGTGTTGAAGAAGTGATACTGTCATATTTTTAAACATAGCCTTGCGATGTGCGCTGGTCATGTTCAGCTTTCTGCCACTTTTACGATGTCGCATTTCTGTAACCCCTACAATCCTGAAGCGGCAACTTCATCACTGCTTTGAATCAGTGATGCAGGTGGCCATACTTCGAGTTTGGTGCCTAGAGACAAGCCGTTCTGAGCCAGGACGTCTTTTATCTCTGTTAATGATTTCTTGCCTAGATTAGGTGTCTTCAGCAGCTCACTTTCGTCGCGCTGAACAAGGTCACCTATATAAAATATGTTTTCTGCCTTCAGGCAATTCGCAGAGCGAACAGTCAGTTCCAGATCATCTACAGGACGCAGTAGTATTGGATCAATGGGCGGCTCTTCTGGTGCCTCTGGCGGTGCTGGCTCAACTTTCAGGTCTACAAACACCTGGATCTGTTCAAACAGTATGGTGGCAGCCATGCGGATTGATTTTTCAGGATCGACAGTACCGTCTGTTTCTAATGTGAAGATCAATTTATCGAGGTCAGTACGCTGTTCTACACGGGCAGCTTCTACATCGTAGGATACCTGTCGAACCGGGCTATATGAAGCGTCGAGCTTGATTACGCCGATGCTACTGGTCTCTTCGTCATTTTTACGAGATACCGCAGTATGATAACCCCTGCCCTGAGTGACACCGAGTTCCATTTCCAGCTCAACTTTCTTGTTGATATGAGCAATAACAAGATCAGGATTAGCAATCATGACGTCGTGCTCTGCAGCCAGGTCTCCCGCTGTGAGTGCGCCAGGCCCCATTTTCTTTATGTGCAGAGTAGCACTGTCACGCCCTTCCAGTGATAGTGCGACAGACTTGAGGTTCATCAGGATCTCAAGTACATCTTCCTGTACACCTTCGATATTGTCATATTCATGATCAACACCACTGATTTTTACTTCAGATATAGCGTAACCGGTGATTGAAGATAACAGGATGCGGCGCAGGGCAGTGCCCAATGTAAAACCAAAACCACGTTCCAGTGGTTCAATAGCTACACGCGCATGATTGTCATCAATTTTAGTGACATCAACAAAACGTGGCTTCAGAAAATCTGTTGGCAAATCTGACATTCCAATCCCTCTATAAGATGAGCTGAGATTTTATTAATTACTTAGAATACAAGGCGATAACGAGAGACTCGTCGATCTCACCTGGCAGTTCACTGCGATCAGGTGTAGCCCGATAGACGCCTTTCTTGGCCTTGAAATCAACATCCAGCCAGTCGGCAACCCCACGTTGCTCAGCTGCTTCCAGTGCGGCTGTGACTCGAATCTGTTCTTTAGCAGACTCAGTAACAGTAATTTCGTCACTTGGGCGAACCTGGTAAGAAGGAATATTCAGGCGTTTACCGTTGACGAGGATACAGTTATGTCGCAGTAACTGACGTGATTCAGCCCTTGAAGTACCGAAGCCCATGCGATAAACAACATTATCAAGACGTCCCTCAAGTAGTTTCAGCAGGTTGTCACCGGTTGAACCCTTGATACGATCAGCTTCTTTATAATAATCAAGGAACTGCTTTTCCATCACACCGTAGATGCGACGAAGTTTCTGCTTTTCTCTAAGCTGAAGCCCGTAATCCGAGACACGTGTACGACGCTGTCCGTGTTGTCCAGGAGGATAGGCACGCTTTTCTACTGCACATTTATCTGTAAAGCAACGTTCGCCTTTCAGATAAAGCTTGCCGCCTTCACGGCGACACAAACGACAGACTGAACCAATATATCTTGCCACTGTTAAATCTCCAGCTGATTAGACGCGGCGCCGTTTTGGCGGGCGGCAACCATTATGAGGGATAGGTGTTACATCCGAGATATTGCTGATCTCGAATCCTACTGAATTTAATGCTCGCACTGCTGAGTCACGACCTGGACCAGGGCCCTTGACACGAACTTCGAGGTGTTTAACGCCCATATCTCTGGCATCTTTACCCGCATGCTCTGCTGCAACTTGTGCGGCAAATGGTGTACTTTTACGTGAGCCCCTGAATCCTGAACCACCAGCTGTCTTCCAGCACAGGGCATTCCCCTGTCTGTCTGTGATAGTGATAATGGTATTGTTAAAGGTAGCATGTATATGTGCAATGCCCTCGGAGACATTCTTTTTTACACGCTTCTTGCTTTTAGAACTTGATGCTGGTTTAGCCATAGTTTAACTCTGTGTGCTTGAATTCTTTATCTAAATCTTACTTTCGGATAGGCCTTGTAGGACCTTTTCTAGTACGCGCATTTGTTTTAGTACGCTGACCACGTACAGGAAGGCCACGACGGTGACGAATTCCACGATAGGAACCCATATCCATCAAACGCTTGATATTCATCGTCGTTTCACGACGAAGATCACCTTCTACATTGAATTTAGAAACTTCGATGCGCAATTGCTCTGCATCAGCATCACTTAATTCACTGCATTTTGTGTCAGGTTTTACACCCGCTGCCTCGCAAATCTGGGCTGCGCGTGTGTTTCCTATGCCGTAGATTGATGTCAATCCAATCACAACATGTTTGTAATTTGGTAGGTTTATACCTGCTATACGTGCCATCTAAGGCTTCTCCACTATGGATTCGTGCAAATTTGAAAAGCGCGTAAGGATACTGTTCTTTACGCACAAAATCAATCTAAACTTCGAAATATAAAGGCAAAATAGAACCTGTTCCCTGTTCAGGAAACTGGCACTAAAAACGGCCCTTTACGATTAATTATTTATCCCTGGCGCTGCTTATGACGTGGATCTTTACAAATCACGCGAACTACTCGATTACGAATAACAATTTTGCAGTTTCTGCAGCGTTTTTTGACTGATGCCTGAACTTTCATTTCCTGTTACCTCAACTACCAAATCCAAGTCCGCTTCCAGACAGATTTGTCTTCTTCAGCAGACTTTCATACTGACGTGACATCAGATGAGATTGAATCTGCGAAATAAAGTCCATTAATACAACGACGATAATCAACAACGATGTTCCGCCGAAATAAAATGGTACATTCCATTTAACAATCAGAAATTCAGGAACCAGGCAGACAAACGTAATATAGGCTGCGCCAACCAGGGTCAACCTGGAAACGACACCATCTATATAATTTGCAGTCTGGTTACCAGGACGTATCCCGGGTACAAATGCACCTGATTTCTTCAGGTTTTCTGCCGTTTCCTGCGGATTAAAGACCAATGCCGTATAGAAAAAACAGAAAAATATAATCAACGCCGAATATATCATGACGTATAAAGGCTGACCTGGCGCCAATGTTGTTGAAATGTCTTTCAACCAGCGCATACCTTCCGCCTGACCGAACCAGCTTCCCATACTTGCAGGGAAGAGAATAATACTGGAGGCGAAAATTGGCGGAATAACACCCGCCATATTTACTTTCAGTGGCAAAAAGCTGCTTTGCCCGGCATACATTTTTCGCCCGCGCTGCCGTTGTGCATAGTTTACCGTGATTCTTCTCTGGCCACGCTCAACAAATACAACGAAGCCAGTGATAGCCAGTGCACCTACCAGCAGCAGCAGCACACCAATAGGTGAAAATGTCCCGGTACGTGCGAGCTCAAGGGTTCCGCCAAGTGCTGATGGCAGCCCGGCAACGATGCCTGCAAAAATAATCAGCGAGATGCCGTTGCCAATACCTCTTTCTGTCACCTGCTCACCTAGCCAAACCAGGAACATCGTTCCTGCCACCAGGGTGATTACTGTTGTAATCTTGAAACCGACACCGGCAGCAATGACAACATTCATGCCGCCTGCTGTCTGACTTTCAAGGGCAATGGCAATACCAAAAGACTGGAATAGTGCCAGTACTACAGTGCCGTATCGGGTGTATTGCGTAATCTTGCGACGACCGCTTTCACCTTCCTTTTTTAACTGCTCAAGCGATGGTATAACCGATGTCATCATCTGCATAATAATGGATGATGAAATATACGGCATGACGCCGAGAGCAAATAATGAAAGGCGACTTAGTGCACCACCAGAGAACATGTTGAAAACATCAACAATTGAACCCTTGGTTTGATCAAAAAGAGTCGCCAGCGCTTCGGCATTAATACCGGGCACTGGTATATGGGCACCCAGACGAAAGATCACCAGCGCACCGATGACAAACAGGATACGCTGTTTCAGTTCGGTCAGTCCACCATGACTACCGCTCGCTGGAGTGCCGGGTTTTGCCATTACTCTACTTTACCGCCAGCCTTTTCTATCGCTTCTCTGGCACCTTTTGTTGCAGCAATTCCTTTCAGTGTGACTGCTTTTTCAACTGGCCCGGAAAGCATAACTTTTGCACGTAAAATACGAGAATGAACCAGGCCTGCATTACGCAATGCAGCTAAATCAATCACATCATCAGTGACTTTAGCCAGCTCATGTGTGCGAATCTCAGCCGTCGTCAGCTGCAAAGCTGAACGGAAACCACGCTTAGGAAGGCGACGCTGCAATGGCATCTGTCCACCTTCAAATCCTACTTTGTGGTAACCACCGGAACGTGCTTTCTGGCCTTTGTGACCGCGAGCAGAGGTTTTACCCCAGCCGGATCCTATACCGCGACCTACGCGTTTTGATTCTTTATTTGAACCGGCTGCTGGCCGAATTGTATTCAAATACATGTTACACCTGTTCCCATTCAAGCAGATAATTGACCTTATTGATCATTCCGCGCACAGCCGGGGTATCTTCTACCTCAACAGTGTGATGCATGCGGCGCAGACCGAGTCCTTTTACACAGGCCATGTGCTTCTTGCCACGGCCATACATGCTCTTGACGAGCTTTACTTTCAGCATTTTCTTGTCAGCCATAATGTTGCTCCAGTATCAATCAGTCACGCAGATCTTCGACTTTCAGACCGCGTTTAGCAGCAATCTGAGAAGGGCTACTGATACCACGCAGGCCTTTCATTGTTGCCCTAACCACATTTACCGGGTTTGTCGAGCCGATACATTTAGCCAGTACGTTGCGAACGCCTGCCGCTTCGAAAACTGCTCTCATACTGCCACCAGCGATAATGCCGGTACCTTCTGAACCAGGTCGCATAATAACTTTAGACGAGCTATGTATAGATTCAGTCGGGTAGTGAAGTGTGCCATTATCAAGAGCAATTTTTACCATTGATTTGCGTGCTTCTTCCAACGCCTTCTGAACAGCAACAGGAACTTCACGTGCCTTACCACGGCCCATTCCTACTTTACCATTTCCATCACCGACAACTACCAGTGCTGAAAAACCAAAGATTCGTCCACCTTTTACAACTTTTGCAACACGACGAACGCTAACCAGTTTCTCAATAAAGTTATCGCGCTTATCGTTTGACATACGGCGTGCAGCCATAACCGACTCCTAAAATTCCAATCCGTTTTCACGAGCTGCATCGGCCAGGGCCTTGATGCGTCCGTGATACCTGAAACCGGAGCGATCAAATGCCACGGCCTTAACTCCAGCTTCAACAGCTTTTTCAGCAATACGCTTGCCAACAGCTGAAGCTGCTTCAATATTACCACCATTACCAAGTTCTTTACGCATCTCGGCTTCTACAGTTGACGCACTGGCAATTACCTTACCAGTTTCAGCCTGTAGGACCTGGGCATAGATATGCCTTGGTGTACGGTGAATACTCAGTCTGTCAAAGCCCAGTTGAGCGATCTTAGACCGGCTCTTTGTTGCTCGACGGATACGTGCTGTTTTCTTACTCATCTCTTGACCTACCGATTATTTCTTTTTGGCCTGTTTACGAACTACATATTCGTCTGTGTAACGAACACCTTTGCCTTTATATGGCTCTGGCGGACGATAGCGGCGAATCTCTGCAGCAACCTGCCCAACCTTTTGTTTGTCAGCACCCTTTACAACGAGTTCTGTCTGGCTAGGTGCTTCGATCGTGATACCTTCAGGAATCGGGTATACAACTGGATGCGAAAAACCGAGACTCAGGTTCAGGTTTTTACCCTGTACCTGTGCACGATAACCTACACCGATAATTGTTAGTTTCTTTTCAAATCCGCTGCTGACGCCAGTAACCAGGTTTGACAGCAGTGAGCGGGTAGTACCCGACATAGCACGTGCCTGACTGGACTCATCATTTGCAGCAACTTGCAACATTCCATCTTCCTGGTTAACACTCACCAGTGGATGTTTGTTCATTGTCAACTCACCAATCGGACCTTTTGCAACAATCGTATCTTCCTTGATTGTTACCTCAGTACCGCCTGGCAATGAAACAGGATTTTTAGCTATTCGTGACATGATGCACCTATATTAAGCGACGTAACAGATCACTTCGCCGCCAATACCTTCTTTACGGGCATTGCGATCGGTCATGATTCCTTTCGAAGTTGAAACAATAGTGATACCCAGACCTTTTTTGACGTTTGGAATATCATCTTTACCTGTATATACGCGACAACCTGGCTTGCTGACGCGCTTGATCATCTCGATAACAGGGCTACCCTGATAATATTTCAATTTCAGCTTAAGAGAAGGAAACCCATTTGCATCTTTCCCTTCAGTGATCGATTTAATGTAGCCTTCAGCTTTCAGTACTTCTGCAATCGCCTTCTTGGTGCCGGAAGCAGGTATATCTACCGTGCTCATATCGGCATGATGGGCATTGCGTATACGTGTCAGCATATCGGCAATTGGGTCACTCATACTCATGTTCGTATCTTCTCAGTGTCGTTTGTATCTGATAAATCTTAATTAATTTACGCTGCTTACCAACTGGCGCGGACTACGCCTGGAGCTTCGCCACGGTTCACAACTTCGCGCAGCTTATTGCGAGAAAGTCCAAATTTTCGGTAAAAACCATGAGGCCGGCCTGTCATAGCACAGCGATTACGCTGACGCGACTTACTTGAGTCACGTGGCAGTTTTTGCAATGCATAAACTGCAGCCATAGCTTCCTCAGCAGAAACTTCAGGATCGATTATTTTTGCTTTCAGCGCAGCCCTTTTAGCCTGCAATCTATTTGCAGCATCTGTGCGGCGTTTTTCACGAGCAATCATTGATTTCTTAGCCATAATTAACCTTTAAGCCTTAATAGGGAGATTAAATCCCTTTAACAAAGCACGAGCCTGTTCATCATTGGCCGCACTGGTAGTAATCGTAATATCCAGTCCACGTATTGTATCAACCTTTTCATAGTCGATTTCCGGAAATACAATTTGCTCTTTCAGACCCATTGAGTAATTTCCACGCCCGTCGAATGATTTAGACGGCAGTCCACGAAAATCACGGATGCGGGGAATAGCAATGCTAACCAGTCTGTCGAGGAACTCATACATACGTTCTCTACGAAGGGTAACCTTGCATCCGATTGGCCATCCATCACGAATCTTGAATCCGGCGATTGATTTACGAGCGTAAGTAACAACTGGCTTTTGACCACTGATCAATTCCATATCATTGGTTGCAAATTCAATAACCTTTTTATTAGCTACCGCATCACCAACACCCATATTAAGAGTAATTTTAGTGATCCTGGGAATCTGCATGGCATTATCGAGCGCAAGCTCTTCCTTTAATGCCGGAGCAATTGTTTCCTTGTAATATTTTTCCAAACGAGCCATCTCGATATCCTGCTATTTATACGTCGACCATTTCGCCAGAGGTTCTATAAACCCTGACTTTCTTTCCATCTTCAAGAACCTTGATGCCAACGCGCGAGGCCTTGCCTGATGCTGAGTCGTACAGGGCAATATTGGATATATCCATTGCTGCTTCCTGTTCAACTATGCCACCTTGTTCACCAGCCTGTGGATTTGGACGAACGTGCTTCTTTACAATATTGATGCCATCTACCATAACACGGCCGTTGTCCAGTATACGCAGAACATTGCCACGTTTACCTTTATCCTTGCCTGCAATCACGATGACATCGTCACCTTTCTTAATTTTATTCATTACCTGTATACCTCAAAGAACTTCAGGTGCCAGTGAAATAATTTTCATAAACTGGGCTGTGCGCAATTCACGTGTAACCGGGCCAAAGATACGTGTACCCACTGGCTGTAATTGTGCATTAAGCAAAACAGCTGCATTGCCGTCGAATCGGATTGATGAACCATCCTGTCTGCGCACACCTTTGCGGGTTCGTACGATCACGGCATTATAGACATCGCCTTTTTTTACACGGCCATTGGGTATGGCTTCCTTGATGCTGATCTTGATTACATCGCCAATACCGGCGTAACGACGCTTGGACCCGCCAAGCACCTTGATGCACATGACCTTCCTGGCGCCACTATTATCGGCGACATCAAGTACGCTTTGCATCTGGATCATTGCCCTGAACTCCTGATTTGTATCATTCTGTATATTTTAGTCTTAAGCAGTACAGTGAGCTCAGTGCGCTCTACTTACTACCTCAATAACGCGCCAGCTTTTGCTTTTTGACATCGGACGACATTCTTCAATCTGAACAGTGTCACCTTCATTACATTCATTTGACTCGTCATGCGCATGCAACTTGGTCGACTTGCGAATATATTTCTTGTACAGCGGATGCTTTTCCTGGCGCTCCACAAGAACCGTAACGGTTTTATCCATCTTGTTGCTGATGACTACACCGCTGGTTGAACGTGCTTTCTTTTCCTGTTCGCTCATGCGTCGCCTCTGCCTTTCTCATTCATAATCGTTTTAACACGAGCAATGGAACGCTTTGCATCCCTTAATGCTGCATGGTTACCCTGCTGACCAGTAGCAATTTGCATACGCAGAGTAAATTTCTGCTCGAGCAGTTCATCGAGCTTTGACTGCAGCGCTTTACTATCAAGTGCTCTCATATCATTTGCTTTCATTTAGCCCACCTGCCTTGAAACAAAGACTGTTTTTACTGGCAACTTGGCACCAGCCAGACGAAATGCTTCGCGTGCAATTGTTTCGCTAACGCCTTCCATCTCATAGAGGACATGGCCTGGTTTAACCAGGGAAACCCAGTATTCCGGATTACCTTTACCCTTACCCATTCTGACTTCAAGCGGTTTCTTCGAAATCGGCTTGTCAGGAAATACACGAATCCATACTCGGCCACCACGTTTAATATGGCGCGTCATAGCACGACGTGCAGCTTCGATTTGCCTGGCGGTAACACGGCCACGCTCAACAGCCTTCAGTCCGTATTCACCAAAACTTACTTTATTTCCACGAGATGCCAGACCGCGATTGCGACCTTTATGCATCTTACGAAATTTTGTTCTCTTGGGTTGCAGCATAACTCTATATCTCCATCAGGCCCCGGTTGCAGCCTTGACATTGCTGTCACCTTCATCAGCATCATGAACTTCGCCTTTGAAGATCCATACTTTAATGCCGATAATTCCATATGTCGTCAATGCTTCAGCAGTTCCGTAGTCAATATCTGCACGCAAAGTGTGCAGTGGAACCCTGCCATCTCTGACCCATTCTGTACGAGCGATTTCAGCACCGTTCAATCGACCTGCAATCATGATTTTGATACCTTCAGCACCAAGACGCATGGTGTTTTGCATGGACCGCTTCATTGCACGCCTGAACATCACACGTTTTTCCAGCTGCTGAGCAATATTTTCAGCTACCAGTTTCGCGTCCATTTCAGGTTTACGTATTTCTTCAACTGCAACCTGTACTGGCATTCCTACCATCTTACTGAGTTCTTTACGCAAACGATCGATATCTTCACCTTTTTTACCGATAACGATACCAGGACGTGCAGTGAACAACGTGATGTTCATATTCTGCGAAGGTCGCTCGATAACTATTTTACTGATCGCAGCACTCTTCAGACGCTTCTCGAGATACGCACGGACTTTCATATCCATTGTCAGGAACTCGGCATACTGCTGTTTATTGCCGTACCATTTAGCTGTCCAGTCCTTGACTATGCCAAGTCTGAAACCGATTGGTTGGACTTTCTGGCCCATTTATTTGCTCCCCTGCTTTTCACCCACCTTAATGGTGATGTGACTGGTTCGTTTCAGAATTCTTGCTGCACGGCCTTTGGCTCGCGCACGAATACGTTTCAGTGTTGGCCCACCATCGATGAAAGCAGTTGTAACAAACAACTCATCAATATCAGCACCATCATTGTGTTCAGCGTTAGCGATTGCAGAGTTAAGAACCTTCTTTATCGTTACTGCACCTGACTTGGTGCTGTATTCAAGAATTTCCAGCGCACGCTCGACTTGCAGTCCGCGAATCTGGTCAGCGACCAGACGCAGCTTCTGCGGTGAGGTTCTTACATATTTTAATACAGCTTGTGTTTCCATTACTGAGACACCGTTTATCGTTTAACTTTCTTATCTGCCATATGGCCGCGATAGGTGCGCGTTGCTGCGAATTCACCTAACTTATGACCAACCATATTTTCAGAGATTAATACCGGTACATGCTGACGGCCGTTATGCACTGCAATAGTCAAACCGACGAACTCAGGCATTATCATTGAACGCCTGGACCAGGTCTTGATCGGTTTGCGATTGTTCTCACTGACAGCTTTTTCAGCTTTTGCCATCAGGTGATGATCAACAAAAGGACCTTTTTTAATCGAACGCGCCATAAATCCTACTCCTGCTTACTTCTTGCGACGACGGATAATCATATTATCCGTACGTTTATTGTTACGTGTGCGGTATCCCTTGGTTGGCACACCCCATGGAGACACCGGATGACGACCACCTGATGTGCGCCCTTCACCACCACCATGCGGATGATCTACCGGGTTCATTGCAACGCCTCGAACCGTAGGACGAATACCACGCCAGCGTTTAGCACCGGCTTTACCAAGTTTACGCAGTGAATGCTCTGAATTACCGACTTCACCAATTGTAGCGCGGCAATCAAGGTGCACCTTACGCATTTCACCTGAACGCAGTCGAAGCTGTGCATAATCACCATCACGACCAACAAACTGAATAACACTGCCTGCTGCACGACCAATCTGTGCGCCTTTCTTTGCTTTCAACTCAACACAATGGATTGTAGTACCCACTGGAATATTGCGAATCGGCATTGCATTGCCTGCAGAGATAGGAGCTTCAATGCCAGACATTATTGTGTCACCAGCCTTTAGACCTTTTGCAGCAATAATGTACCTGCGCTCGCCATCAGCATACAACGCAAGAGCAATATGTGAGCTGCGATTTGGATCGTATTCAATGCGTTCAATTTTAGCTGGAATGCCATCCTTGTTGCGCTTGAAATCAATCACTCGATAATGACGCTTATGACCGCCACCGCGATGCCTTACGGTGATACGACCTTTATTGTTGCGACCATTAATTGTATTTTTCTTTTCAACCAGCCCGGCAAATGGTTTGCCTGTGTGCAGACCATCAGTTTTTACTCTGACTTGACCACGGCGCCCAGGTGACGTTGGTTTTGATTTGATAAGTGCCATTACTATATATCCTAAGCCGGATTATCCAGCATCAGCCAGGAAATCTATATCCTGGCCCTGTTTCAATCTGATATAAGCCTTCTTCCAGTCTTTACGCTTGCCTGGAATTCGGCCAAAGTTTTTCTTCTTACCTTTCTGACGAACAACCTGTACAGATTCAACTTCTACAGAGAAAAGCTTCTCTATCGCACGGCGAATCTGTGGCTTGGTGGCGTCAATTGCAACCTTGAATACAACCTGCTGCGCGCTATCTGCCAGCTGGGTGCCTTTTTCTGACACATGAGGCGCCAGAATAATGTTATACAGTGCGGAATCACTCATACCAGCACTTCCTCAAGTTTGCTTGCTGCATCAGCTGTAATAATGATGTCAGCATGTTGTAGCAGGCTGTAAGGATTCAATCCTGCCAAATCCGTTACTTCTACATTCTTAATATTACGTGCACTAAGAACCAGGGCTTCTGATGGTGCATCGCTGACGATCAATACGTCTGATTTACCCAGGGCCTTTAACTGTGCCGCAAAATTCTTGGTTTTGATCTCAGTGACATCTAGAGAATCAACAACCGTCATGCGCTCTTTACGCAGCAGCTCTGAAACAATAGAACGCATCCCTGCTTTGTACATTTTCTTGTTCAATTTCTGTTCAAAGCTGGTGTTGCAGGCAGGGAAGATCTTACCGCCGCCTCTCCATATCGGGCTCCGAATAGTACCTGCACGTGCGCGGCCAGTACCTTTCTGACGAAAGGGTTTTGCGCCACCGCCAGCAACCGCTGAGCGATTCTTCTGCGCGCGCGTGCCACTGCGTGCACCTGCCTGATAAGCAGTTACAACCTGATGTATCAACGACTCATTATAGCCGGCGTCGAATGTGGCATCTGCCAAATCCAGTTTTTTACCGCTATCTGCGCCGTCATTCTTGAATACTGAAACTTGCACCGTTATTTCCTCTAAGCCTTCTTAATGTTTACTTATGACTTCTTGATTGCCGGACGTATCATGACATCAGCATCTTTAGATCCAGGCACAGATCCCTTTACCAGGATCATGTTGCGTTCTTCGTCGACACGAACAACCTCGAGGCTCTGCTGTGTTTTTGTAACACTACCCATATGGCCAGCCATTTTCTTGCCTTTGAACACTTTGCCAGGCGACTGGTTTTGCCCGGTAGATCCATGTGCACGATGCGAGATAGAACAACCGTGCGTGGCACGACCACCTCTAAAACCATGGCGCTTCATCGCACCTGCGTAGCCCTTGCCCTTACTGGTAGCGGTCACATCAACGAATTTAACTTCATTAAAGATTGCTACGCTTACTTCAGAACCGCTGGTCAATTCGCCAATCTGCTCATCAGTCGCTGTAAACTCGGCAACGCTGCGCCCCGGCTCAACGCCCGCTTTGGCGAAGTGGCCTGCCATCGCTTTAGTGACACGACCTGGCCTACGATTGCCAGCTGTCATCTGCACGGCAGTGTATCCATCTGTTTCAACATTCCTGACCTGAGCAACCCGATTTGGTGTGACTTCCAGTACGGTAACGGGTGTAGATTCACCACTGTCACCAAATACACGGGTCATACCAACTTTGCGCCCTACTAGTCCAATTGCCATTACTCTAACTCCAATTCGTCCGCTTCAAACTCAACTAAGTTTGATTTCGACATCAACGCCCGCTGCAAGATCAAGCTTCATCAATGCATCGACTGTTTTTTCAGTTGGGTCCACGATATCCATAATGCGCTTGTGCGTACGGATTTCATATTGGTCCCGCGCCTTCTTGTTGACATGAGGCGAACTCAGCAGAGTGAATCGCTCAATCCTTGTAGGCAGTGGAATAGGGCCTTTTACAATGGCACCTGTACGCTTTGCCGTATCAACAATTTCAGATGCGGAGCGATCAATCATTCTATGATCGAAGGCCTTTAGCTTGATTCTGATTTTCTGGTTTTCCATGATCACTCGATAATCTTAGATACAACACCGGCGCCCACTGTGCGGCCACCTTCTCGTACTGCAAAACGCAGTCCTTCATCCATCGCAATCGGCGCTATCAGGCTAACAATAACCTTCACATTGTCGCCCGGCATTACCATCTCAACACCTTCAGGAAGATCCACCGCACCCGTTACGTCCGTAGTACGGAAGTAAAACTGTGGACGGTAGCCATTGAAGAACGGTGTATGACGGCCGCCTTCATCCTTGCTCAACACATACACTTCTGCTTCAAACTTGGTGTGCGGGTTGATAGTGCCCGGATGTGCCAGTACCTGGCCACGCTCG
>JARFQI010000129.1 GCA_029287855.1 Arenicellales bacterium
AGGGGAGTGGATATTCGGATCATTATCCCTGAAATGCCAGACAACAAACTGATGTATTACGCCGCTTATGATTACTTTGATGAGTTGTCTGAATGCGGTATCGAGTTTTACCGCTACCAGGACGGTTTTACCCACGAGAAAGTCGTGCTGGTAGATGATTCTCTATCAGCGATCGGCACGGCGAACTTTGACAACCGTTCATTCAGGCTCAATTTCGAAATTACTGCCCTGATCGGCGACGTAGGCTTTACCTGCGAGACCGAAAAGATGTTTGAAGATGGATTTTCCAGCAGCCGAAAAATGCAGGGTGGTGATTATGATAACAAACCGTTCTGGTTCAAATTTGCCGTACGGGTTTGCCGACTGATGTCACCGGTTCTGTAACGGCGTTATTCCTTTAGATCATCTGTATAGTTCTTCGGCGGCGGTGTCCAGCCCCGCTCCGTGCGGTCATGCATCTGCATACGGTCAGTACGCATAAGCTCCTGCAGATTATCCGCATGCTCGAGAGCTGTTGCCAGAAAAGCGCGGTTTGCAGACAGGTCGACATCTTCATCCCATAGCTCGTAGAGCTTTTCCAGCCCTGCATTATCATGTCGACGAAAAGCACGCGACATTTTTTCAACCTTGAATGGATGAAATCCGAGCATTTTCAGTGCTTCGGCACCGAGTTCAAGCGATCCATCGAACATCTCCTTGATCGCCAGATCAACACCTGCTTTCTTTAACAAATAGAGATGCCTGACATCATAGGCACGTGCGAGTACCATGACATGCGGAAAATTCTTTTTGACGTGTTCGACCATTTCTACTGCGCGGTCACGGTCATCAATGGCAACGATAAACAGGCGTGCTTTCTCTATTCCTGCTGAATGCAGCAGATCCGGTCTTGATGCATCACCATAGTAGCTTTTGATACCGAATTTCCGCAGTCTATCGATGTGTCCTGCTTCGTGATCAAGTACTACAGTCTCCACATCACTGGCTATCAGCAGACGATTAATGACCTGGCCGAATCTACCCATGCCGGCAATAATGACGGTACCCTGGCTGTCGATTTCATCTGGCTGAGAAGTCTCACCATCCTGTAATCGTGGCAGGATGACCTTGTCGTATACGATGAACAGCACCGGCGTCAGCAGCATCGATAAGGCAACGACGAGAGAAAGCGTTTTCGCCATTTCAGCCGGTATGACATTGTTCTGCAGGGTAAAACTCAACAGCACAAAACCGAATTCTCCTGCCTGTGCCAGGCTGAGTGTAAATAACCAGTCTGCACCACGCTCCAGGTGAAACACCCGGGCAAGAAACAAAAGTACCATGGCCTTTAGCAGCATAAGGCCAAGAGTTAGGCCGATTATGGTTGAGAAGTCACCGAACAGGATATCGAAATCGATACCGGCACCGACAGTGATGAAGAACAGCCCCAGCAGCAGTCCCTTGAAAGGTTCGATGTCAGACTCAAGCTCGTGACGGAATTCGCTGTTGGCCAGCACCACCCCGGCCAGGAAGGTGCCCAGCGCAGGTGAAAGGTCGACCAGTGTCATCAGCAGGGCAATACCAATCACCAGCAATAACGCGCTCGCAGTAAAAATTTCACGCAGCCTTGAAGATGCAATATATCGGAACAGAGGACGGCTCAGATAGTGACCGCCAAAAATGACAAAAGCGACGGCGCCGAGTACAACCAGTGCATATCCCCAACCCGGAAGGCCGTCGACGAGACTGAAACCGTGCTGCGATTCACTGCCGGCATGCACGGCATCCGGCAGCTGCGAGCTTAGCTCTGGCAGTGCCAGCAGCGGAATTAAAGCCAGCATCGGTATTACCGCAATATCCTGGAACAGCAACACCGAGAAACTCGCTCGTCCGCCACTGGTCTGCGTCAGGCCCTTCTCATTCAAAGTCTGTAGAACGATAGCGGTTGATGACAGAGAGAAAATCAGGCCTATGGCAATCGCTACACTCCAATAGACATCAAGCAGCATTGCAATGCCGGTAATCAAACCCGCTGTAATAGCCACCTGTAGACCGCCAAGCCCTAACAGCCGTGAGCGCATTTCCCACAGCAGTTTCGGCTCCAGTTCCAGGCCGACAAGAAACAGCATCATTACCACACCGAACTCGGCGAAATGCTTTATATCTTCTGTCTCCGAGCCAACCAGTCCTATGACCGGTCCGATCAGGATACCGGCAATCAAGTAGCCGAGGACCGAACCGAGACCAAGGCGCCTGGCAATGGGGACCGCGATGACAGCAGCACACAGGTAGATGAAGGCGTTAAAAAGTAGTCCACCCATATCAAGCCTCCCTGCTTATGCGGTCTATCTGCTTGTTGAGAGTCTCCATAGCATGGGCTGTTGAAATATCCAGCCTATCGTCACGCAGGGCTTTAAGGAGTCTGACCCAGTTAGATACATGCGCCTTAAGCCGCCCTTCTTCTGCCGCTGTACGCGAACCAAACAGCGCATAGGGAGGCAGATAAGTCATTCCGCAGAGCATTGCGGTCTGCTCAAGTGGATGAAACAACTCACGCAGTGTGAACTGGTTATAGCCTTCCGAATGATACGCCTCCTCTGATCCTCCCGCGGTAATTGCATTGAAGAATATTTTGCCATGCAACGCCGTGCCGCCTGTTCCATAGGCAAAACCATGCTCCAGCACCAGGTCCTGCCACTCCTTCAGGATTGAAGGGGTCGAGTACCAGTAAAGTGGATGCAAAAAGACGATGACATCATTCTCAAGCAGCCTTGCCTGCTCGCGATCAACATCAATATCAAAGCCCGGGTATTCAGCATAAAGATCAATCAGGGTGACACCATCAATGTTTGCTGTCGCTTCAGCCAGTGGGAGATTTACCTCCGAGCGATCGAGTGATGGATGCGCCAGCAGAACAAGTATCCGTCGTGCAAATACATCACTGCCGTGCAGATTTCCATCACCACCAGGCGATACAGATTTATCACGACCATCAGTTAGTTCACTGTCCAAAAGGCTCCCTCATAGCGTTAATCATTAATATCCTGAAAAAGTGACAGATTAACAGTGACTTCAGCTGTTGCTCAAGGATAAAGGATAGTCTGAAGGGTTTTTAGACTCAACTCAGCCTTCAAGCTTGATGATTAACGATTTAAGGTGTCATTCTGGTGAATGCCGGAATCCAATACGCCAGGAAGAATCCTTA
>JARFQI010000134.1 GCA_029287855.1 Arenicellales bacterium
ATTCTTGGTGTTAAAGGTGATGATGAAGGGGTGGCAGAAATTGCCCGCAGGTCACGCGGTACGCCGCGTATCGCCAACCGACTGTTGCGACGAGTGCGTGATTTTGCCGAAGTCAAGGGTGATGGCACGCTGAATAAAAAAATAGCCTGTTCGGCGCTGGACATGCTGGAAGTCGACGAGCATGGTTTCGATGAGATGGATCGGCGTTTACTGTCTGCAATCGTTAGGAAGTTTGACGGTGGGCCGGTAGGCGTAGATAACCTCGCGGCTGCATTGAGTGAAGAAAGAGACACCCTGGAGGATGTCATCGAACCTTATTTGATACAACAGGGCTTCATCATGAGAACACCCCGGGGAAGAGTCGCAACCCGGCTTGCATGGCAGCATTTTGGGCTGGATTACCCAGGTGTATCAGAAGCTCATCAGGAAAAACTTTTCAATGATGAATAAATCTTTTAATTGCCTTTTTAGAAGTTGCGACATTACGACATAAAAAGACCCTTTTATTGCCATTCAATAGGTATGCTTATACGTTCACCAGGTCTGGTAATTTCTCTTTATCCCTGTATAGTTCTCAGCAATTTAGATTCAAATATGGCAGGTCTACAGTAGACATTTTGAGTAATCCGGCTTTTGCATTTCCAGTTCGTATTTACTATGAGGATACCGATGCGGGCGGTGTCGTTTATCACGCGAATTACCTCCGTTTTATGGAACGGGCCAGAACTGAATGGCTGCGTATGCACGGATACGAGTTAAATAGACTCGAACAGGAGCATGGTTTTCTGTTTGCCGTAAGGTCAGCAAATATCGATTATATAAAACCTGCACGTTTGAATGACTTGCTCAGCATACAAGTAGCTATTGCCCGAACCGGCAAGGCATCGCTAGATATCGACCATGAAGTCTATCGCGATGATGAATTGCTATGTCGTGCACGAATAAAACTCGCTGGTATTACCGTGGACTCCTTTCGTCCAATGGCACTACCGTTCACACTGGATTGAGGAGATAACCATTTGGATACAGTCGTAGAACTCGCCAACCCGCAGCAAAGTCTGTCAATCTGGCATATGATCACGCAGGCTACACTGGTTGTGCAGTTGGTCATGGGAATGCTGATGCTGGCGTCGGTTGTATCGTGGGCACTGATATTCCAGAAGTGGAAAATGATTCGCAAGGCACGCAGGTCTGCCGATGTCTTCGAAGACTCCTTCTGGTCTGGCGGTGATCTCAGCAAGTTGTATTCCGAGTGGGGAGGAAAGGAGGCTGATGGCGACGGTGGCATGGCCAGTATATTTATTGCCGGTTACCGTGAATATTCTCGCCTCTACAACAAGTCTGGTATGAAAAGAACTGAAGTCACTGACGGTGTGCAGCGCGCCATGCGTGTCGCATTGGCACAGGAAATTGAGGATCTAGAAGGGGGATTATCATTTCTCGCAACCGTCGGTTCAACCTCTCCCTATGTCGGTTTGTTTGGCACAGTGTGGGGTATTATGAATTCATTTCGCACATTAGGTGTAATGAAACAGGCAACCATTGCGTCTGTTGCGCCTGGAATATCAGAGGCGCTAGTGGCGACGGCCATGGGCCTTTTTGCGGCAATACCTGCTGTCATTGCCTATAACCGCTTTTCCAATCATGTCGAACGGCTGGTGATGCGCTACGAGATGTTCATGGAAGAATTTACCAGTATCGTATCGCGTCAGAGCTACCACCAGAATTCAGAAGATGTTTGAACATTCACGGCGTAGCCGTAAGAGCCAGATGAGTGAGATCAATGTTGTGCCATACATTGATGTCATGCTGGTGCTGCTGGTTATCTTCATGGTGACGACACCGCTACTCACCCAGGGTGTCGAAGTCGATTTACCCGAAGCGATTTCGAATGAAGTAGATAATGATATTGAGCCATTTCTGCTGGTCGTTGACAGGAATGGACAACTCAGTCTCAATGAAGAGAAGCAGATAACTGCCGGGGAAGAAGTCGTCAGGCAGGCAAGAATAGTATTTAAGCGCAACCCGAAAACACCGTTTCTGGTAAAAGGAGATCGACACGTAGAATACCAGGCAGTGATGAATGCTATGGTGTTGCTGCAACAGGCGGGGATACCAAAAGTTGGCCTGGTGACTGAACCGCCGGAAAGATAATTGTGACAAGAGGCAGCACCAGGCCACGTAATCGCCGATACCCATTGAGTCCAGTTGCCGTAGGCCTGGCGCTACTCATGCATGCATTTTTGTTTGGCATCATGTTTATCAAGGTCGATAGCCATGTAAAACCGGTAGCGGCAGTAAAATCACTGGAAATAAAGCCGGAGAAACCGGTTGATATTATTGAGGCCACGGCTGTTGATAATCAGTTTCTGGAACAGAAAAAAGAAGAAAAATTGGCTATAGAACGCGAAAAGCAGCGCAAAATCGAAGCTGAAAAACAGCGCATAGCTAAACAGGAGCAAAAAAAGAAAGAAGAAGCGAAACGCAAGAAGGAAGAAGAGATCAAGAAGGCGAAGGCTGAGGAACAGCGCAAGAAGGCGGCAGCAAAGAAGAAAGCCGATGCGAAGAAAAAAGCAGACGCAGAGAAAAAGAAAGCTGAGGAAAAGAAAAAAGCAGATGCAGAGAAAAAGAAGGCTGAGGCCAAGAAAAAAGCTGCAGCTGAAAAAAAGAGAAAGGAAGCAGAGCGTAAACAGAAGCTGGCCGAAGAGAAAAAACGTAAGGCTGAAGCTGAGCGTAAACGCAAAGAAGGTGAAATGAGGAAGCAGATGGAAGCGAAGGCACGTGCTGCCCGGGCTAGTCAGGCCATGAGTAAATACGTGCCACGCATACAGCAAAAAGTTGAATCTAACTGGGCATACCCGCCGCGTGGACCAGAGGGATGCAATCCGACTGTCAGAGTCAATCTTGCCCCGGATGGAAAAGTAATTAGTGCAAATATAGTGAAAAGCAGTGGTGATCCCTATTGTGACAACTCTGTAGAGAAAGCATTTCTGAAAGCATCTCCTATACCGATTCCGCTTGATCCGGATTTATATTCCGAATTCAAGACAATTGATTTTCCATTCAGACCATAAACGAATTAACTGGAGCGAAGTTATTATTTGGAGAACTGTGCTGAAGAAATCTATCAGAATGATTTATACATAAGGTTATCTTCATTTTTTAATAATAGAATATTGCTAGAATAGAAAGTTATGAACATGAAATTAATGAGTATGAAAAAAATTGCAGCACTGGTGCTGATACTATCTGCACTGATGACCGCCCCCGCCCAGGCGGTGCTGACCATCGAAATCACCAAAGGTGTCGATGCGGGTATACCGATTGCCATTGTGCCTTTTAGCTGGAGTGGTGCAGCGGTAGCGGGAGACAGTATGTCGAATATCATTGAAGCTGACCTGACCCGATCAGGACGATTCGAAAGTATTCCAAGCACAGACTTTTTACAACAGCCGCATACGGCTAAACAGGTACGCTTCAAGGACTGGCGCCTGATTAAGGCTGATAACCTGGTGGTTGGTAGTATCGAGCAGTCCGGGGCCAACACGTACCAGGTGAAATTCCAGCTGCTTGATGTTTTTACGGGCAGAACACTGACAGGCTATCAATATAATGTGCAAAGCAATAAGCTTAGAACTGTTGCTCATCAGATCAGTGATATTATTTACGAAAAGCTGACAGGTGAAAAAGGTGCTTTCAATACCAAGGTTGCCTACGTTACTGTTGAGAGAACAAAAAAAGGCAAACGCTACCTGTTGCAGGTGGCTGATTCAGACGGTTTTGCGCCACAAACCATCCTTGATTCTCATCAGCCATTAATGTCACCGGCGTGGTCACCTGATGCAAAAAAGCTGGCTTATGTCTCTTTCGAAAAAAAGCGCTCTATGATCTATCTGCAGCGATTATCTGATGGCAAGCGGGAGAACATTGCCAGCTTTAAAGGCATTAACAGTGCACCGGCATTCTCCCCTGATGGTACGAAACTGGCTTTCGTCTCATCAAAAGAGGGAAACACTGAAATATATGTGATTGATTTGCGCACCCGGGCAATTAAACGATTAACCAACCACCATGGAATTGATACGGAACCATCCTGGTTACCTGACGGGCGAGGCCTTGTCTTTACCTCCAGTCGCAGCGGGCAACCACAGGTGTATCAAATGAATGTTGACGGTACTGGTGTGAAGCGCCTGACCTACACAGGGAACTATAATGCAAGGCCATCAGTTTCCCCGGATGGTAAACTGATGGTAATGATCAGCCGTGGCAATGGAAGGTTTCATGTGGCCGTACTGAACCTGCGGAATAAAGAATTCACCAAGTTGACAGATACCAGGCTTGATGAATCTCCTAGTTTCGCCCCGAATGGAAGAATGGTACTTTACGCTACAGAGCAGAACAACAAAGGTGTTCTTGCGGCAGTTTCGGCCGATGGGCGTGTGCGGCAATCACTAAAGTTTTTACAAGGTGACGTGCGAGAACCCGCATGGTCTCCATATTTAAGACGACAATAGACAGAGGAAAACATGAAGAAAACAAGTCAGTTAGTTCTAATTATACTGCTAGCCGGTATGGTCGCAGTCAGTGGTTGTAACAAGAAAAATCGTAAGGCAGAAGGAGCAGATATGGGCGATGGTGTATCTGCATCTGGTACCGGTACTGAATTTGGCCCTGATGGCAAACCATTGGGTGACTGGCAGGATGGCGGTAGCGGAGACATGTTGTCTCAGACAACAATTCTGTTCGCCTATGACAGCAGTGAAATGGATTCTGAAAGCCAGGCTATAGCTGAAGCACATGCGATTTTTTTACGCGACAACTCTTCAATAAATGTTGTGCTGGAAGGTCATGCTGATGAGCGCGGCACCCGAGAATACAACCTGGCACTGGGTGAGCGCCGAGCTCAATCTGTCGCCGATGTTTTTATGGCTCTGGGCGTCAACGCTTTAAACATCGAAATTGTTTCTTACGGTGAAGAAAATCCAGTTGCTGATGGGCATGATGACTCTGCATGGCGTCTGAACCGCCGTGTTGAAATTCGTTATGACAGGTAATTCAGCCCAATTAATGCTGATTCGCCTGCCGCTGTTGGCGTTGCTAGGCCCATTACTGCTGAGTGCCTGTAATGAGACGACGGCTGCAACCATACGGCAGGGAACCGACGACCAGGCAAATCCGCAATTGCAGTTGCTTGGTCGGGTCAACAGTCTTGAGAGTGAAGTTGCAGCGTTGCGAAACACTGTAGATGTGCAGGAAGTTGAGCTGAACAGGCTGCGTGAACGGTTGTCTGGAATTTATGATGATCTTGATCGTCGTTTACGAGCTGTTGAAACAAATTCGCCTGCTGCCGCTCTATCCATGACACCATTACCAGCAATGGCAGACAATGAAATTCCTTCTGTTCCACAGCCGGCGGATAATTCGAATTCTACGATGGCGCCTGCTGAAGAGGTCAAAGAGGAAATTGTCTTAAGTGTTGCACCAGTGTCGCCCGTTGCGGCTGTTATAGCAGATGAAAATATGGCACAGGAGAGCGCAGGTGGTGCATCTCCGCAGGAACAGGCTTCATATGACAGGGCTTTCGAACTGCTAAAGCAAAGTCGCTATGAAGAAGCCATTGCTGCTTTCAAGGAATTTCAAACTCGATATCCAAGAAGTTCTCTTGCCGACAGCGCCCAGTACTGGATAGCCGAAGCCCGTTACGTCGATCGCGCATACGATGCGGCTCTACATGAATACAATACACTGATACAACGGTATCCAGATAGTAAAAGACTACCCGATGCTATGCTAAAGGTCGGTTATATTCATTTTGATAACGAACAGTGGGAGCAGGCGAGACGGGCGCTGAATACGGTTGTCATTCGGTATCCGGGTAGCCGGGTTGCTGTTTCTGCAAAAATGCGTCTTGACCAGATGAGTAAAGCAGGTCATTAACACCGGTTTACGGTTTATGTATCAGGTTTTACGTAAATCGTTATACGTAAAACCCTTCACTTAACACTTAATTCGTATTTCCACTCTTGTCTTCCAAGTCAGAAAATTCTCCCATACCCGCTGCTGATCGAGAGCTTCGTATAAGCGAGATTTTCTACTCGCTTCAGGGTGAATCGCGTACCGTGGGCTGGCCGACTGTCTTTATTCGGCTGACAGGCTGTCCGTTACGCTGCGGTTATTGTGATACCAGCTATGCGTTTACTGGTGGTGAACGTATGACACTGTCTGAGATTCTTGCTCAGGTAGCAGAATATTCACCACGCTTTGTCACGGTTACCGGTGGCGAGCCACTGGCACAGCGTGATTGCTGGCTACTGTTGAAAATGCTCTGTGATGCCGGTTATACCACTTCAGTAGAAACCAGCGGTGCTATTGATATAAGCCAGGTAGACAAGCGTGTTTCTACAGTTATGGATATCAAGACGCCGGGCTCAGGCGAGGTCGAGCGCAACCTCTATAAGAATCTAGATTTGCTGAAACGCAAGGACCAGATCAAATTTGTTATCACGGACCACGCAGACTATCAATGGAGCCGTAATTTTATCGATGAAAAAGGACTCGTTGGCAATTTCGAAATATTATTTTCACCGGTTCATGGCGAGCTTCAACCGGCAGAGCTGGCAAAATGGATTCTTGCCGATAACTTGCAGGTAAGAATGCAAATTCAAATTCATAAGTATTTGTGGGGGGATGAGCGTGGAAGATAAGTCAAGAAATGCGGTTGTCCTTCTCTCAGGTGGGCTTGATTCAGCGACAGTACTTGCTATCGCACGAGATCAGGGCCACCGCTGTATAGCCCTGAGTTTTGATTATGGGCAGCGCCATCACGTAGAACTGATTTCAGCGAAAAAAGTGGCAACTGCCGGAGGTGCTGCAGAGCACCGAATCCTGACCCTTCCGATTGGTGAGCTTGGTGGCTCAGCATTAACAGATGACTCAATAGATGTGCCGAATGCCAGTGATAAGGATCAGCATGACATCCCCATCACCTACGTGCCGGCCCGCAATACAATTTTTTTATCAATGGCATTGGGGCTGGCAGAGATCACCGGCTCCAGGGATATTTACATCGGTGCAAATGCCGTCGATTACTCGGGCTATCCTGATTGCCGGCCAGAATTTATTTCTGCATTTGAACGGCTGGCTAATTTAGCCACCAGGGAAGGCGTTGAAGGTGATGGCTTCCGCATCAGGGCACCGCTAGTCGACATGAGCAAAGCTGATATTATTAGAGCCGGTGCTGCCCTCGGTGTTGATTACAGCCTGACAGTATCCTGCTATGACCCTTCAGCAGAGGGTCTCGCCTGCGGGGTGTGTGATTCCTGTCGACTGAGGGCGAATGGATTCGAGATGGCAGGTGTTGCAGACCCTACCGTTTATCAGTCAGCAGGTTAGCCTGTTAGGAAGTTAAACACCAAGATAACAATAGAAATATTCGACCAGATCAGATAATGTAGAAATTCTGTTTCCCAGGAAAAAATTTACCAGTAAATTCTCAGGGTTCAAATAAGGACAACAGGTTTGCTATTAATCAATATAAATAACTCTCATAATTACAATAAGTTAGTAGAGGAGGACTCAGATGATTTTTGAAGATTTTTCATCGGCCTGGTCAGCAATGATCTGGTCAACATTTGCTCTGGCCGTCGTTATGGGGGCAATCGTCAACAAAACTAATTTCTGTACCATGGGCGCGGTTTCCGACTGGGTCAATATGGATGACAAGGGGCGAATGCGTTCCTGGTTGTTTGCCATTGCTGTTGCTTTACTGGGTGTCAGCATACTCGAGTCACTCGGGCTGGCGAATACCGACAATGCCTTTCCACCGTATCGCAGTGGCAACCTGATCTGGGCAGAGAATATTCTAGGCGGCTTTCTGTTTGGCATCGGTATGACTTTTGGGTCCGGATGTGGCAACAAGACGCTAATTCGTCTTGGTGGGGGCAACCTGAAGTCCATCATGGTTTTTTTCCTCATTGGTATAATCGCGTATTTTATGGTGAATCCACTGCCAGGCAGCGACCAGACACTTATGTCATTGCTTTTCCTCGACTGGATCAGACCATTGTCAATCCCACTTGAGAGTGGCCATCAGGATCTTGGGACACTGTTAGCCGGATCAGAGAATGCCGCGTCAGGACGTCTCTGGATCGGAATTATTATTACCCTGGCACTGCTTATATTCGTCTTTCTATCCTCTGATTTCCGCAAAAGCCTCGATAATATCCTCGGCGGCCTGGTAGTTGGGCTGGTTGTTATAGGAGCCTGGTACGTAACCTCGAATATACAGCTTGCTTACGAGTCTGACTTCGATGGCGACGTGACAGTGACTCTGCGTGAATACCTTGATCCGACGACATCTCAATGGGATATGTCCGAAGCAGTACATGAAAACTGGGAATCCGCAAAGCCGGATATGAACTCAGGCAGTCCGCAATCATTAACTTTTATCAATCCATCAGGGCAGGCACTGGGATACGTGGCTACAGGATTTGACCAGGTGAAACTTACCTTCGGTGTAGCACTCGTTTTTGGTGTCATTCTTGGCTCGTTTCTGTGGTCGATTGTGACGAAAAGCTTCAGAATTGAATGGTTTGCGTCTGTAGGAGACTTTTTCAACCACCTGCTCGGCGGCATTTTGATGGGATTCGGTGGTGTGCTTGCCATGGGCTGTACCATTGGTCAGGGCATTACCGGTGTAAGTACGCTGGCGGTAGGTTCAATACTGAGCCTGGTTTCAATCATCTTTGGCAGTGCGCTGACAATGAAAATTCAGTATTACAAGCTGGTATATGAAGAAGAAGCGACTTTTTTTGCTGCTCTGGCCTCATCTTTGGTTGACATGAAGCTACTTCCTAGTAAGATGCGCAAACTTGAAAAAGTCTAGCCGGTACTGCACTAGTACTGACGAGGTAAAAGCAAGAAAAAGGGTCGTTAGCTCAGTAGGTAGAGCATCTGACTTTTAATCAGGTGGTCGCAGGTTCGAACCCTGCAGGGCGCACCATATAAAACAAGGGGTTAGCGGTATCCGCTAGCCCTTTTTTCTTTTCTGGCTAAACAATTGGCTAAACTTTTTGCCAAAAAAAAAAACCCTACCTCCGCTGAACTATGTCGAGTCTTGTCGCTCTTATCGGCTTCCTGATGCTCGTGATCGGATTGGCTGTGGTTGTCTCTCCGTCTGCGCTTCGCGGGGTGCTCCACCAATTTCTTGAGCATCGCTGGAC
>JARFQI010000138.1 GCA_029287855.1 Arenicellales bacterium
TGGTTATTGTCGTCCAGTATCGGCAGGCAACCGAACCTGTTATCAGCCATCATTTCGACAGCATTGGACAAAGTATCGCCTGATCTTGCAGTCAATACGGGGGTATGCATGACTTCTGATATCTCGACGGGTGATTCAACAAAACGACGTGCAGCCATCTGCAGATCTCTCAGTGACACAACACCAACTACTTCCTTTTCACCATTAACCACAGGCAGGTGATGAAAGTTATTCTGCTCCATTATCTCAAAAGCGGATTTATAGTCTGCATCTTCCTGTATCGTCACAGGGGAAATGCTCATATGGTCTTTTATTAACATGGGGGTATTCCTCGTTTAGTGGTTATTTATTTGTCTTATGCACTTCAGAAATGTAGCAGTTTGAGCGAACACTTAACACAACAAATATCCGTGCTCAAGTTTTCGATTGAATATTTATTAATAGTACATCGCACAACAGAGATGTTTCTAGAAATGATGAGATCAGTCCATGACTGGAAATGCTGGTGGTAACTCAGCATTTTAAAGCAGGTATTGGGACCTTTTATGCCATTAACATAGTGGATTAGAAGGTAGCAAGTTTGCTTGAAGGCCCTATTGCATACCTACGACTGGCCGCAGAAAGAAAACATGCAGCAGTTCTGATACGATTGGCGCACCAGGGTTAAATGCGCTTTTATTCTAAGGAGTTTTGCTCTGCCTGAGAGATGAAAAAGGTTTGCAGAATTGCAGGTCTTGATGTTCATAACAGATATTTTCAGTGTTTATTTAACCAGTGGAACGATGATCACCCTGGTCTCATCAGGCGCCCTCATTGAACCCAGTAAACGCCAGTCATCTGAGGCTATTTGAACATTCCAGCGACCTGTCTCCAGTTTCGGAATTGGGCCTTTGTAAATTCCAGGAGAGGTTTGTTCTACAAAGGTTTCCTTATCAAGGTCTGCACGTGTGGAATAGAAAAAGCTGATTTCTAGAGCTGGTGGCGGCTTATAGCCAGGGCTCGATGCGATGAAAACGACCATAGTTTCACCTTCTACCGACACCTGGGCCCTAAGGCCATGTGCCTGAGCGGCTCTATCACGTTTTAATACGCGGTTTATCTGCTTACCGACTTTGTAATAGTCATCAACCACCATGCCGTCAAAGGAGGTAATTGAGACGGTGAGGAAGAAGATACCGTAAATAACGGCCGACAATGGAATACTAATCGCCAGCCAGACCATCGGCTCTTTATACCAGGGGTGAGAGATGTTTTCGTTTTCTTTTGTCATGATTACCGGAACCAGTCAGCGGGTGCGAGAAAGCGGGCATCTTCTTCGTCTGTCAATTTTTCATCATCTATGGCAGTAACTTTAATCGTGATGTTGGTACTACGGTCTTTAATAACATCTTCACTTGCCCGCACTCTGACAAGGGTATTCGCTGTCTCGCCGCTTGCCGCAGTTATTTCCTTCTCATCAGGGTCAAGCACCGAGCCAGGCAGGCCTTCCATAGTGATAACGAATTTATGAGGTTTACTATCCTGGTTCATGATTTTTAGCTTGAATACATTTTCCAGGTCACCGTTATTTGCTTCACGATAGAGGATGTTGCGATCACGATTTACGTCCAGGCTTACCGGAATACGAGTATACAGAGACCAGCTCATTGCCAGAATAAGCCCGATAAGGATGGTTGTATAGAGATAGACACGCGGTCTGAAGATATGCAGGCCTTTTCCGCTAATTTCATTCAGCGTTGTATATCGAATAAGGCCTGGATCGTAGTCCATTTTTTTCATTACATCATCACAGGCATCAATACATGCTGCGCAGGCAATACATTGGTATTGCAACCCATCCCGTATATCGATACCTGTCGGGCAGGCCTGAACACAGAGACTGCAGTCAATGCAGTCGCCCTTGTCGGTGGGTTTGTCTGAGCCACGTTTGCGTGTGCCGCGAGGATCACCGCGCTTCTCGTCATAGGAGATGATCAGGGTATTGTCATCAAACATGACACTCTGGAAACGCGCGTACGGGCACATATAGATACAAACCTGCTCACGCAGCCAGCCCGCATTGCCGTAGGTGGCAAAACCATAAAAGAAGATCCAGAAGCTCTCCCAGGGTCCCATGTCCCAGGTAGGTACTGCGTGCATGAGTTCTCTGATTGGCGTGAAATAGCCAACAAAAGTAAATCCTGTCCAAAGAGAAAACAGGATCCAGATGACATGTTTTCCACCCTTTTTTATGATTTTATTCATGTTCCAGGGCGATTTCGCGAGCTTCATCTGCTGCGGCCTGCTGCCTTCTATCTTGCGCTCAATCCATAAAAATACTTCAGTCCAGACTGTCTGTGGGCATGCATAGCCACACCATAACCTGCCGCCAACAGTGGTAAACAGAAATAGCGCCAGGGCTGAGATAATTAGCAGTGCTGACAGATAGATAAGATCCTGTGGCCATAGCGTCAGCATGAAGATATTGAATTTTCTGTTTGGCAAATCAAACAGTAAAGCCTGTCGTCCTTCTCCCCAGTTTATCCATGGCAGTATGTAATAAAGGCCAAGAGTCAGGGCAACCATTGCCACACGCCAACTGGCAAAAATACCGTGCACTTCGCGAGGATAGATTTCCTTGCGTTTTGCGTAGAGTGAATCGTATTCCTGATTTGGGCTATTTGGTTCTGATGAAGACATGGCTATTTATCTCGGAACAAGAACGATGGTTTAACGGCTGGCGGAACAAGAGCTATTCCTGTGTATGGTGGAGAAAAATTATTGCTTAATCGTTACAACGGTTACACGGACGCAGGAAATAACATGAAAGCAGGCAGGACGCCAGGGTTGTCATCCATAGAAACAGGAAAGTCACAGAATAAATGGCCATGTTACCTACACCGCTGGCTATTAACTCAGGGAATAGCTCTTCGGGTGAAAAAATCCAGTAAAAAATGATCATCGCTACACCGGATGTCAGGAACGATGGCCAGAGAACAGCGACGATACGCTGTATTTTTGGAATTTCTTCTTTATCAGACATAACTAAACCCTGATTGTGAAATATGTGGGTGTCATTTTACTCGATTTGAGAAAAAAATACCGGGCATTGCCCGGTATTTTTTGCCTGCTGGCAGATCATCAGCCAGCTATCTGGATGATGCTAGTTATCTACCGACAGGCTGTATACATAGGCTGTCAGGAGATGAACTTTGCCTTCTCCGAGAAAATCACCGAATGCTGGCATTCGGCCATTGCGTCCATCAGCTACTGACTTTTCGATAGAGCGTCGTGAGCCTCCATATAACCAGGTCTGGTCAGTCAGGTTCGGCGCACCCAGTGCAATATTACCTTGCGCATCGGCACCGTGGCAGGCAACACATAATTGCTGAAACTTTTCTTTTCCTGCATCAAGGTCACCAGCCGTCTTTTTTCCGCTTAAAGACATGACATAAGCAGTGACGTTCTTTACACCGTCTTTACCCAGAACTGCTCCCCAGCCGGGCATGGCTGCCTGGCGGCCGGTGGCAATGGTCTGCTTGATCTGGGCAACATCTCCGCCATAGAGCCAGTCACCATCGCGCAAGTTTGGAAATCCAGGGCCACCGCCGGCATCACTGCCATGACACTGTGTGCAATAGGTACTGAACAGTCGGCTGCCTGTAGTGAGAGCATCCTTGTTCTTCGCCAGCTCAGCAACATCCTGTTTCAGGTAATTGACATACTGTTCACCAAATTTCTTATCGGCGGCTTCCATTTCTTCATTGTATGCACCGACAGAAGACCAGCCCAGAACACCATCAAAAACAGCGAGGCCTGGATACAGTATTAGATAACCGACAGCAAAAATATTTGTTGCGTAGAACAGCTGCAGCCACCAACGCGGTAACGGTGTATTGAGTTCCTCAAGGTTCTCGTCCCACTTGTGTCCTGTTGGCTTGATATCTGTATTGCGCTTTTCCTTATTCTGCGTCATTAACAGATAGAAAAGCCAGATGATGCTGCCGGCGACGATAATGAAGATATACCAGGCCCAGAATGGGCTGGTGAAATCTGACATCAAATCATATTCAGGCATTGTTTTCTCCCTCTGATTTTTTTGTTTCAGCTACAAACTTATCCTCATCCAGAGGCAGGTGTGCAAGTTCATCAAACTCGGCCTTGCGCTTGCTGCTCCATGCCCAGATTACAATGGCGATGAAGAGAATGAACAGTGCTAGTGTCCAGTAGATATGAAATTCCGTAGAGTCCATGATGATTACCTCACTGCCGGGATAGTTGATCCCATATGCTGCAGATAGGCGATCATGGCATCCATTTCGGTTTTGCCTTTCAGCTGGTCAGCTGCACCGGCGACATCTTCATCCGTATAAGGTACGCCGAGAATTCTCAGTGTCTTCATCTTTTCAGCTATATTCGAGCCTTCGACACTGTTTTCAGCAAGCCAGGGGTAACCGGGCATTACTGAACCTGGAACTACATCACGCGGATTGATCAGGTGAATACGGTGCCATTCGTTGCTGTAGCGGCCACCGACACGGTGTAAATCAGGGCCTGTGCGCTTGGAACCCCAAAGGAATGGACGATCATAGACGAACTCACTGGCCAGTGAGTAATGGCCGTAGCGTTCTGTCTCTGCACGGAATGGACGAATCATCTGTGAGTGGCAGGTGTTGCAGCCTTCACGCACATAGAGATCACGCCCGGTTAATTGCAGTGCCGTATAAGGCTTTAGACCATCAATCGGCTGCGTGGTTGATTTCATGAAGAACAAAGGAATGATTTCAACCGCTGCCCCGAACAGGATCACGATAACGCTCAGTATGATCAGGAGAGGTACGCTTTTTTCAGTTTTTGTTTGAAGTGACATAATGATCTCCCTCTCAGTGAGCCGGTTCTGGAATGATAGCATCAATAGCTTTAGCGTCATCGGCAGTAACCGTTTTCCAGACGTTATAGGCCATCAGGAACATCCCACTTAGGAATACCAGGCCGCCAACCGTACGTGTGACGTAGAACGGATGCATTGCAGTGACCGTTTCAATGAAACTATAGGTCAGTGTGCCATCGGTATTGGTGGCTCGCCACATCAGGCCCTGCATGACACCAGAGATCCACATGGCTGCGATGTAGAGGACAACACCGAGAGTAGAAATCCAGAAATGAAGCTCAATCAGGCGTGGGCTGTACATTTGAGTCTTGCCAAACAGGCGAGGAATCATGAAGTACATGCTGCCTATTGAGATCATGGCTACCCAGCCCAGCGCACCGGAATGTACGTGTCCAATTGTCCAGTCAGTATAATGTGAGAGGGCGTTGACAGTTTTAATAGACATCATCGGGCCTTCGAAGGTTGACATGCCGTAGAAGGAAATAGCAACAACCAGGAACTTGAGTATCGGGTCAGTGCGTAATTTCTCCCATGCTCCAGACAGTGTCATGATGCCGTTAATCATGCCGCCCCAGCTTGGTGCCAGTAGGATTAGTGACATGATCATGCCGAGTGACTGTGTCCAGTCAGGCAGCGCTGTATAGTGCAGATGATGCGGGCCAGCCCAGATGTAGGTAAAGGCAATTGCCCAGAAATGCACAACTGACAGGCGATAGGAATAAACCGGTCGGTTTGCTGCCTTCGGCATGAAGTAATACATCATTCCAAGGAAGCCGGCTGTCAGGAAGAAGCCTACAGCATTATGACCATACCACCACTGTACCATCGCATCCTGAACACCTGCATAGGCAGAATAGGATTTCATTCCCATCAGGCTGACTGGCAGTGCAGCACTGTTACCGAGATGAAGTACCGCTACAGTAAGAATGAAGGCGCCAAGGAACCAGTTCGCTACATAGATGTGCTTAACTTTGCGCTTGACGATAGTACCGAAGAAAACGATAGCATAAGCGACCCAGACAACTGTGATCAGAAGATCAATAGGCCATTCGAGTTCGGCATATTCTTTTGCAGTTGAGAAACCTAAAGGCAGGGTGACTGCTGCGAGCACAATAACCAGTTGCCATCCCCAGAAGGTGAAGGCAGCCAGTGCGGGGGCAAAAAGCCTGGCATGACATGTTCGCTGGACGATATAGTAGGAGGTTGCAAACAGGGCTGAACCGCCAAAGGCAAAGACAACAGCATTTGTGTGCAGTGGACGTAAGCGACTGAATGTCAGCCATGGTAAGTCAAAATTCAGAGCAGGCCAGGCTAACTGAGCGGCGATAATAACGCCTACCAGCATACCGACAATACCCCAGACAACGGTCATTATTGAAAATTGACGTACCACTTTGTAGTTGTAGGTTTCTTGCATTGGTATTCCTCAACTTAAAAGTTTGGGTCGTTTATAGAGTTTTTAATATTAAAAAAGTATATTATAAAATGCTTAATTATACTTTTCACCACGAATCATGCCACTAGCTTGTAACTATAACAAGCAACTGTAATGATAATTAACGTAGCGCGCGACACTATACAGAATATTGCGATAGTGAACTTTGATCTATATCAATTTATTTAAGTTAAGTTGTTAAATACGTCTCATATCGCATCAGGAAAAGAGCTAAATAATAAGCATTATCAAACAGCCGCTTAAGCGGTGCGTAAGAGGAAGAAAGCGGTCCATAGCAAAGCACTATGACAAGTCAGAAAGAACAAGACTCTAATTGTTTTCATTGCGGATTACCGGTTCCTGCAGGGCTAAACATAGAAGTCATAATTGATAACGAGCCACGCCCTATGTGCTGCCGCGGTTGTGAGGCAGTCGCCAGGGCCATCGTTGATGGCGGAATGGAAAACTATTACCGTTATAGAACTGAGAAAAGTAAAACAGCACAGGAGTTGGTGCCCGATGTACTGCGCCAGGCTGAAGTGTATGATCGTGATGAAGTACAGAAAAGCTTTGTGCGGCGCAATGATGAAAATCTGCGTGAAGCCTCATTAATACTTGAAGGCATCGATTGCGCGGCCTGTGTATGGCTGAATGAGCAGCATATCAGGGCGCAGCCGGGTGTTCGGGAAGCGCAGGTTAACTATTCGACCCATCGTGCACGAATAGTCTGGGATGATCGTGAAATAAAATTATCAGATATTCTTAAGTCTATTTCTGAAATTGGCTACATCGCACACCCCTATGATCCAAGCCAGCATCATCAACTGCTAGAAAAACAGCGCAAAGACTACCTGAAGAGGCTGGGTCTGGCCGGTGCCCTGGGGATGCAGGTGATGATGTTCTCGATTGCCATGTATACCGGCGACTGGTGGGGGATGGAACCGCAGTACCGCACGTTTCTCCAGTGGATCAGCCTGCTGCTGACATTGCCGGTTTTTCTTTATAGCGGATGGCCGTTTTATCGAGCTGCCTGGCGCGATCTGCGCCATAAAAGAGCCGGTATGGATGTACCCATTAGCCTGGGCATTATAATCGCCTTTTCTGGCAGTCTGTTTACTATTCTGGGCTATGGCGAACATGTCTATTTTGATTCCGTCGTCATGTTTATTTTCTTTTTGCTCACAGCCCGTTACCTGGAGCTGGTTGCGCGAAAAAAAGCCAGTGAACACACTGAAGCCCTGATCCAGTCCCAGGCGACGACAGCAATTCGAGAGCAAGCGGGAAATATCACAGAAGTCGTTGCCGCACAGGAACTCGAGCCCGGCGATGTAGTGCAAGTGAAACCCGGTGAAACCATTCCCTCCGATGGTGAAGTCATTGAAGGCAGATCATCGGTTGACGAGTCATTGCTGAGCGGTGAAAGCCACCCATGTGCCAAGCAGGTAAACGATAATGTAATCGGTGGCAGTATTAATATCGAAAGCCCGCTACGCATACGTGTTACGAATAGTGGTCAGGAAACTGTGTTATCAACTATTCTGCGCCTGGTTGAGCGCGCACAATCTGAGAAGCCCGCAATTGCCCGTCTTGCCGACAGGGTTGCCAGCCGCTTTGTGGTTGCCATACTTCTGCTGGCCGCTGTGGTTGCAACCTACTGGTATATCAACAACCCATCAGAATGGCTGTCGATTACTATAGCCGTGCTTGTAGTGACCTGCCCGTGTGCATTGTCTCTTGCAACACCCGCTGCGATTACCGCTGCAACCGGTGCGCTTATTCGTGACGGACTGCTGTGCAGCAGGGGACATGCCCTGGAAACACTGTCAAAGGTGAGTCATTTCATATTTGATAAAACTGGCACCCTGACCGATGGCAATCTAACAATTTCTCAGACACTATGCCTGACAGATGCGATG
>JARFQI010000009.1 GCA_029287855.1 Arenicellales bacterium
GTTTCGGCTTCAATTTCTGCAGCAAGCGCTGGTACCTGATCCAGTAAATCGGCATCGCGAGACAGGTCGGCGATACGCAGCTGCAGCAGGCCGGTCTGGCGGGTCCCCAGCAATTCGCCGGGCCCTCGTAACTCAAGGTCTCTGCGGGCTATTTCAAAACCATCACAGGTTTCCCGCATGGCGGCAAGGCGAGCGCGGCCGTTGGCGGATAATTTTCCCTGGTACATTAAAACGCATGCGCTGGCGGTAGAGCCCCTACCTACCCTGCCGCGTAATTGATGTAATTGTGCCAGTCCGAGGCGCTCAGCGTTTTCAATAATCATCAGGCTGGCATTAGGCACATCAACGCCAACCTCGATGACTGTCGTGGCGACAAGGACATTGGTATGGCCACTACGAAAATCATCCATCACTGATTCTTTTTCTGTCGATTTCATTCTGCCGTGTATCAGTCCAACAGTGAGTCCATCGAGTGCTTCAGTCAGTAATTCTGCGGTCACTTCAGCGGCCTGGCATTGCAGTGCTTCAGATTCCTCGATCAGGGTGCATACCCAGTAAACCTGGCGTCCTTCGAGGCAGGCCTTCTGCACTGCCTGGATAATCTCATCGCGTTTTGCATCAGACATCACTGCAGTTTCAACAGGCTGACGACCGGGAGGTAACTCATCAATGATAGAAGTATCAAGGTCGGCATAGGCCGTCATCGCCAGGGTCCGTGGTATCGGCGTGGCGGTCATGATCAACTGGTGCGGGGTATATCTTCCATGCCGGCCTTTTTCTCTCAGGGCCAGGCGCTGATGTACACCAAAACGATGTTGCTCATCGACAATGATAAGTCCCAATTGTAAAAACCGTGTGTCATCCTGAAACAGCGCATGGGTACCGATGACCAGTTGTGTTTCACCGTTTGCGATGGCGCTAAGGATGTCTCTCTTTTGCGCTGCTGGAAGTTTTCCAGTTAGTAAAGAGATATTGATACCCAGAGGTTTTAGCCATTTCGACAATGTCTGCAGATGCTGTTCAGCCAGTAATTCAGTGGGTGCCATCAGCGCCACCTGGTGGCCGGCACGCAGGGTGGCGAGTGCCGCCAGGGCAGCAATAATGGTTTTACCGGAGCCAACATCGCCCTGTAGCAGGCGTTGCATGGCCGTTTTTCGGCCCAGGTCAGAGAATATTTCGTTAATGACGCGCTGCTGTGCTCGGGTAAGGGAGAAAGGCAGTTGACCGATAAAATCCGCTGTCAGCTTTTCTGCATTTTCTACCCGTAATGAGAGATTACTCTTTCCACGCTTGCGTAACTGGCGAATGGAAAGGTGGTGCGATAGCAATTCTTCCAGTGCCAGGCGTCTTTGCATCGGGTGGGTTCCCTGTTGCAGTTGATAGGTGTTTGCATTGCGTGGGGGGCGATGGATGTACTGCAGTGATTGTGCCAGCAATGGCATACCCATGTTGCGGCATGTCGGTGTGTCCAGAAGTTCGGGTAAGCGGTCCGACTGCTGCTCGAGCAAGCTGATAGCCTGTTCGGTGTAACGTCGCAGAGACAGCTGATGTACCCCCTCGGTCGTCGGGTAAACAGGGGTTAGAGTTTGTTCGATAATGTCAGCAGACTCGTGATTGATAATTTTGTATTCAGGATGGATAATTTCGAGGTCTGGTCCGCTACGTCTGAGCTCGCCATAGCAGCGGATTATTGTCCCCCTTGACAGGCTCTTTTGCTGTGCCGCGGAGAAGTGAAAGAAGCGCAGTGTCAGAAACCCGGTACCATCTGATATACGTGTCAGCAACATGCGCCGTCGGCCATAGCGGACTTCTGACAGTTCAACCGTACCCTGTATCATGACTTCGTTACCAGCCTGTAGCGAGCCAAGGGGTCTTAGCTGAGTACGGTCTTCGTAGCGTAAAGGAAGGTGGAATAGAAGGTCCTGTATTGTCTCTATTCCAAGCCGCTGCAGGCGAGCTGCAACACGGGAAGCGATACCGTTTAATATGGTAACTGATGTGTCAGCAAAACCAGGTGGTCTGTCCTTGTCCACTGATGATTTGATAATTTATTCCAGGGTCAGATCGTGGTCATCGCTGAAGGTGCCAGCCTGTCTGGCAAGAAAGGCGGTTTTGGCAGATTGTTCCAGTGAGCAGACCCACTTATAAGCTGTTTCAATCGACTCACCCTGCGCGTAGACGCCGTGGCCGCGCACAACAACGACAGGATATTCGGCCAGTGCCGTGGCTATCAGTATCGGTGAGTGTTCGAAATATGTTTTAAAACTGATGGAAATGACAGGAACACGCGGGAAGTAATACTGACCTTCCAGGTCGACAGGGATAAAATCTTCGCCATTGAGTGTTAGAGCTACAGTATATGGATTGTGACAGTGAATGACTGCGCGGGCTTCGGGGTTATGGCGGTAGATGGCACGATGCGCATGCTGATCCAGTGAAGCAGCAGTGACCGGTGTATCGTCCATTGTGCAACGGACCAGGTCCTTGCTTTCCAGTGTGTCTGCACAGGCACCCGTTGGCGTTACAAAAAAATCACCATCATGCAAATATGAAATATTACCGCTGTGCGAATCGTTGTGCCCATACTGCCGCAGCAGGCGATAAAAACGTATCAAAGCTTCCTTGTTATCCATGGCATAATAATGCCTGATTATTTGCCGGTCGTCATCCTAATCATTAGTGCAGGACAGTATTTTATTTAAGGACTCTATGTCAGAAAGAGAAAGGAAATTAGCACAGAGCGAGGCAGGCCAGGTGCACTTTCAGTGGTCATTTCTACACCCCAGGTACTGGTTGCTGTGGCTATTCCTAATACTGCTCAGGCTGTTGGTCTATTTGCCATTACCTGCCATGCATTTTATCGGCAGGGGTATTGGACGCCTGTTCTATCGCGTCAATGAAAAGCGCAGGCAAATTACCCGTATTAATATTGGCCTCTGTTTCCCTGAGCTGACAGAGGAGCAGAAAGAACAACTGGTGCTGCGTCATTTCGAAGCCTATGGGGCGAATGTCTTTGACCTTGCCATTAGCTGGTGGGCATCTTCATCCCGTCTCGACAGGCTTACAAAAGTACACGGGATTGAGCGTTATCTTGATTTAATTGACCAGGGCAGGAATGTTGTACTGCTCACTGGCCACATACTGACAGTGGATTTATGCGGCCAGTACATATCGCGTTATCAAGCAGGGGTGAGCATGATGAAGCCATTGAAAAATCCATTACTTAACTGGATGATGTATCGTGGAAGAATGCGTAACGGCAACGTGATGGTAAATCGCCAACAGGGAATGAGACCGATGGTTAGATATTTACGCAAGGGATATACCGGCTATTTTATGCCGGACGAAGATTTCGGTTCGCCAGCATCAGTTTTTGCACCTTTTTTTGGACAGCAAAGCTGGACGGTAACCAGCCTTTCGATGCTGGCACGTTTGGGTAATGCAGTAGTGCTGCCAATTTTTATGCATAGTCTACCGGGGGGCAAGGGTTATGAACTGTATATCGATCCAGCGCTGGAAAATTTTCCATCTGGCGATGATCTCACCGATACAACAACGATGAACATGGCACTTGAAAAAGGGATTCGTAGAATGCCAGAAATGTATGCCTGGACATTCAAGCTATTCAAGACTCGTCCTGAAGGCGAAAAAGCCCTGTACTGATGACACAGTTTTTGCACCCGCGATACTGGTTGCTCTGGACGGGTATCCTGTTTCTCTGGCTGATTAGTTTATTGCCATTACGATTGACGGCTTTTCTCGGTCGAGGGTTGGGTGTCATTCTGCATCGTTTTGCCGGACGTCGCGCACATGTCGTTCGTACCAATCTTGAGTTGTGCTTCCCCGACCTTAATAGCAGCCAGATAGATGAATTAATGAGAGAGCATTTCAAGGCCCTCGGCCAGGCTGCATTGACCATCGGCATTAACCTGTTTGCTTCTCAACACCGATTACAGCGACTGGTAAAAATGCGTGATCGTCATTATTTTGACCGTGAGATTCATGCTGGGAAACCCGTTATTTTGCTGGCACCTCACTTCGTGGCGATGGAAATTGCCGGGCTGGTTCTTGCGCCGGAGCGGCATATGCTCAGTATGTACCAGACGATCAGAAACCCGCTAATCGACTATCTGGTTCGGCGTGGACGCAGTCGGTTTGGAGGTATTATGATAGAACGAAAAGCGGACATGCGGCAGGTAGTTAAAATGGTGCGTGCTGGAAGTCCCTTTTATTATCTGCCGGACCAGGACCCTGGATCCGGCGATAAGGTGTTTGCACCATTCTTCGGTGTACAGACAGCAGTGACACCCGGGTTGTCTCGTTTTGCGCGATTAAGCAAAGCTGTTGTCATTCCCTGTTTCACCAAAATGCTGCCGCATGGAGCAGGTTACGAGGTTATTTTTATGCCAGCCCTGGAGAGCTTCCCTACTGATGATCCTGTCAGGGATGCCACGCAGATGAATGAAGTGGTCGAGCAGGGAATCAGGGAAATGCCGGCACAATACTTCTGGGTGCACCGACGCTTCAAGTCACGCCCGCCAGGGGAGGAGAGACTGTACTAATATAATGTATGATTTTAAGTGTTCAGTTTCAGGTTTTCAGTTTCATCTGAAATCTGCGTGTAAAGTATATTATGAACACTGAAAAATTAAACCGATTAGTTAATCATAGTTGCTGATTTGTAGTGTCGGGCCCCAGCTTCCATGAACACCCTTTTGACATCGGGAAACCGTTTCTTTATTGAATGGTCGAGTTGCGCGACGGCTTCCTCAATCTCATCTGCTTTGGCAGTGTCAGAGAATTCAATACTCAAGTTTACATGTACATAATCCGGCCCCATGTGCATGGTCAGCGTCGTTGATGTGGCGAATTTTGCGGTGTGACAAGGCCATTTTTTCAATGCCCCTGACAACTTCCGGGTCAGCTCTTTCTCCAATCAACAGCCCTTTTGTTTCATAGGCAGGCCAGGCCGCCGTCAACGCAAGAATAAGGCCGATCAGTAAAGAAGCAATACTATCAAACGTTGTGTTTCCGGTGATGTCTGCCAGGCCAATGCCAACCATAGCAATAACCAGCCCTGTCATTGCCGCGCTGTCTTCAAATAGTACGACAAACAGCGAAGGGTCCTTTCCTCTCTAAACAGCCTCAATCAGTCCACGCCTTCCCCTCTGGCGAGAGAAGGCCTTCCAGGCAAACATCCAGGCAACACCTTCAAAGACGATCGCAAGCGACAGAACAATGTAGTTGATCAATCGGTTACTCAGCTGTTTCGGATTTTGCAGTGAATGAACACCTTCGTAGAAAGAAAGCTCTGCGCCAACAGCAAAAATCATAATGGCAACGACAAAGCTCCAAAAGTAGATTTCCTTACCGTGACCGAAGGGGAAGCGTTCATCAGCCGGAAGGCTGGCCCGCTTCAGACCGTATAACATCATTACCTGGTTGCCGGTATCAACGACCGAGTGGATCGCTTCAGAACATTGCTGAACTACCGGTAAAAGCGGCGGCGACAAATTTAGTAATAGCAACCATTAGATTGCCGATCAGCGCGGCAATGATGACTTTTCTGGACTCAGCAGCTATGAGTTTCCGGTCTTGCTAGTTACGGTTTTATTGCCTTGTCGCAGACAAAGATCCTGACACTGTTCCCGGGATACCGTTACATGTAACTGATTGCGAGCTTAGTGTGGCTGTTAATATGCCATTGCTGTCGATAGCGCCCTGCAGGTTCAGCGTGCCACTGCAGGTTGCAGAGCCAAAGTTTTCATCGACAAATGTCTGGCTAAAGCTGAAGGTGTTGCCATTCAGTGTAATAACATCTGGAAAGATATCAGAGCCGCTTTCAATCGAGATAGTGCCATTCTCATCAACAGTAATAGTTACCGGGATAGTCCTCGACTCAGTAAGGCCAAGCGCAGAGGCGGTGGCAGTTGCTGTGCCAACATAAGTGCCTGCAATTGATGCAACAGGTGCAGGTTCTACTGTTGATGTTGGTAATTCAGTGGTAGTACTGCCTCCTCCACTGGAGGTTTCGCTGTTGTTATCGCTGCTGCAGCCAGATAATGATAGTAAGAATATAATCAGACTGAAAATGCCGGTTTTTGTTATGTTTGTGTGCTTCATGTAGAGGTTCTTCCTTTGTTTGTAAGTGTGGTGGTATATTTTTAAAGTTCGTATTTTATTTATTGTGTGGGGATTTATTCACATGTGACCTGAAACGTCAATCGACGCATTTTTTCTCCATCAACATAAAAAACGACGTTCCATTGCCCGTTAAATTCCCTCAGGCTGTCATCTTCCTGCATCATCAGGCGATCAAGCAGGTCGGGCTCTGCACGGTGCAGAAGCAGCCAGACCCAGGTACGGGTTTCTCCTTCCCTGGCAATGAATTTATATCGAGTGTGCTCACGCTGTTTTCCCTGTGGGTCGTCCCAGTAAGCTTCCAGCAGATGTTCGCTATTCGCAGGCCAGTTTCCGGAAACAACACCATAGATTTTATCACTGCAGTGGAACGAGGTTGCTGCCTGCGCCATCGGTATGCCATTGCCCTGGCCTTTACTAAGGTAGATTTCGGCAAGCGCTGGAGTGTTGAGCAAAAGCATTATCGGTAGTGTAAAAGTCGTGATGAATGAATTCAGCGACCATGAGCGTTTTAGTAGCATAGACAATAGATTACGATATTTAATATGTGAATATAATCTTAGCAGAGACTGAGTTAAAGTTCGCATACATGAGCCATGGTATCTGGTATCGAAAAGCCAGGCTTAACTGAAATTATTCTGCGACCCAGCAGCAAAACCACTGGTCAGTAATTGCAGCTCTCCTGTCTGAACATACGGTGTTTCAAATGACTGCGCTACTGTTTTTGATGGTATCTTGATGGTTTACCCCGGTCATGCGAATATGCAGCATGCATAGTGTCACGATCACAGTCTATATAGCGCAATCAATATCAACATTAAATTCGATTATATAGAGCGCGGTTTTCTGCGAATAGCGAAATCAGTCGAGGCGGTAGAAAAAATAAAAATGTAGGGCAGCTGCGGTTCGAAATAAGCTGTTCTGAAAGCAGGAGGAGTTGCAGCGGCCATGAAGTCGTTGATTTTGTCGCGAAACGGATTAGTAATTATGGCTATGCTGCTGATATTCATATTAGCGGACTGGCTTGGCGCGTTTGAAAATGCGTCATTTTCACTATATGACAAAATTCGTATGCTTGGGGAATCACCTGTATCAAACGTGCTGGTGGTCGCCATCGACGAGCATACAATTGCCAATGTAGGCAACTATCCGATCCCCAGTAAGACGCATTTACGTCTTATTGGTAATCTTCTTGCTGCCGGTGCTGAACTGGTGGGTTATGCTGGGTTACCTTCATTAAACAGTATAAATGTACCTGCTGGCGATACCCTTGCCTCCCCCGTGCTGGATGGGCAGCAGTTGGCCACTTTGACATCCGAGATTCGAAATAAAGGACTTGTTGTAGCAGGCATTCCTTTTGTCGCATCAACAGAGAATGAACTGCTACAGTCTAAACTGCCGGGTTATCTGATACAGAACAGCCTGTCGAATGATCATTCAATTAAGCTGTCTTCTGCTAGGTCTGCCTACCCTTTGCCTGAAAGCGCAGGTGGGCCTGCTGTTCATTACGCCAGTATTCTCGTAGATAATGACAACGGTAAAACAGTTCGAAGTTCGCCCTTATTCGTTGAGGCAGGTGGACAACTTTTCCCTTCGCTTGCACTGCAAATGTACCTGCGTGCTAATAACCTGAGTCTCGCAGATGTCGAAATTACGGCTGCTAAAAGTGTCACAGTAGCCGGCAGTACATTGGCATCTGATCAACAGCTACAGGCATGGCCTTACTTCTACCCACCCAGAGCTTACGGTACTCAGCTGGTAGAAGTGGTTTCCTACCATGATGTTCTGCACGGCGCGGTTGCGGAAGATTTCCTCAACGGAAAAATTGTCTTAATAGGTGTTACGGCGCGGGGTCTGACTCCGGCTGTGCGGACCCCGGCTGATTCTTCTGTGCCACCCGTTATGCTGGCAGCGAATACGCTGGCGAGCATATTGGGTGGAAAGATTGTGGCAATACCTGCCTGGCATTCTTCTGTGTCGACGGTCATACTTATCATGGTTGCAGTTTTGCTGCTTTGGTTATTCAGCCAGAACCTGGCTGCCAGAGTTATTGTGACCTCAGTATTCGTTTTGGTTTTGCTCGGTATCCAGGCACTGTTCTTGCTCGAGCCATCGATCTGGCTGGACATGTGCCCACCTGTTTTATTGCTGCTGACGGGATTTATTGTTACTGGCCTTGTGGGTAACAGGTATATGCAAACAGAAAAGCCGGCAGTCATGTCCGGTGAAGTGCATCGGCGCGTTGGTCTTGCTTCACAAAAACGTGGAGAGCTGGATGCGGCCTTCGAGAGCTTTCGCAAGTGTCCTCTCGATAATTCAATTATGGTACTGCTGTTTTACCTCGCCCAGGACTTTGAAAATGAAGGGCGCTATGACCGCGCAGTTGCGGTATACCAGTATATGGAAAGCTATAACCCTCATTTTACGGACTTGCAGGGCAGGTTAGAAAAAGCGCGAATGATGGAAGATACCGTGAGTATTGATCAGAGCAAAATTGCTCCGGTTGTCAGTACGGCGATTACCTCCCTTGATCCAGTTGAAGGCAGTGAAGACGAGCTAACAGGGAAGAGGATGCTCGGTCGCTACCAGGTTGAACAGGAGATTGGTAAAGGTGCCATGGGGATGGTTTATCAGGGGCGTGACCCTAAAATTAATCGCACCGTGGCTATAAAAACATTAAACCTGAAACGGGAGTTTGATGAAGATGAGCAGGAAAATGTGCTTGGCCGTTTCTTTCATGAAGCTGAGGCAGCTGGACGCCTGCATCATCCACACATTGTAACTATTTATGATGCCGGTGAGCATGATGAACTGGCATATATCGCGATGGAGTTTCTTACCGGCAGCGATCTGCGGATATACACCAAAAAAGGTACGTTATTGCCACCACTTACTGTGGTAAAGATAGGAATGAAGCTGGCAGATGCTCTGTCCTATGCGCATGGTAGAGAAATTATCCATCGTGATATCAAGGCTGCAAACGTTATGTATGATCCTGGTACCGGGCAATTAAAAATCACTGATTTCGGCATTGCGAGGCTGACAGATTCCCGGCGGACGAAAACTGGCATGGTGCTTGGTACCCCTTCGTCAATGTCACCAGAACAGCTGCGCGGCAAAAAACTTGATGGCCGGACAGATCTGTATTCACTCGGAGTACTGATGTTTCAGCTGCTTACCGGGCGTTTGCCATATAAAGCAGAATCTCTAACACGGCTGATGTATAAAATCACCAATGAACCTCCTCCAGATCTCTTTGTGCTGCGTCCGGAATTGAAGGAGAATGGTGCATGCATCCGAGAAATAATTAATAAATTAATGCAAAAGAATGCTGATGACAGGTATCAGGATGGGAAGAAACTGGCGCGTGACCTGCTGGCATGCGCGAAAAGGATGTCGGGTAAGAAATAATGATTAAACTTGATATTGAAGCAAAATCAGATACTGGCTGTGTGCGCGAGCATAATGAAGATAATTTTGGCTATGATGCCGAAATCGGCCTGGCGGTACTCGCTGATGGGATGGGTGGATACAAAGCTGGTGAAGTGGCCAGCGCCATTGCGATTACCTCGCTGGTTCATTCTGTTATACAGATTAAGGCTAATGGTGAAAAGGTTGAACTGAATGGGCAGCAGCATGAGGAGTCGGCAATTCTGCACCGGGCACTGCACCATGCCAACCAGCAGGTATATGACTCAGCACATGAAAGTAAGGAATGCATGGGAATGGGCACAACAGTATCTGCGGCCTGGTTTCATGATGGCAAAGTAAGTATTGCTCATATCGGTGACTCACGTATATATCGGTATCGAGATTATCGCCTTGAATTATTGACTACAGATCACACCGTGGTTCAGGAACTGGTTGATCATGGGTTTTATACACGAGAAGAAGCCAGGGCATCAGAGCAGAGAAATATAGTAACCCGTGCCTTGGGGATAGACCCCGCAGTTAATATTGATCTTTACGATTATGAAGTGCGAGTTGGTGACTTATATCTTCTTTGCTCAGACGGTTTGACGGACATGGTAGATGACCTGGATGTTGCCAATATCCTTCGCCGGTCATCCACTGATCTGGAATATGGAGCCGTTGAGCTAATCAACAAAGCTTTGTCGAATGGTGGTAAAGATAATGTTACTGTAATTGTGGTAAGGGTAGATGAAAGTAGGACGAAGACTAAATCATGGACGAATCGTTTGAACAAATTATTTTCGGGTTGAATGTGTAGGATTCGTGGTGAATTTGGGCAAACAAACTAACCCTCGAAAATCATGATATAAACTACTCTAAATTGAATAAACAACAGGAATAGAAATGGGTATATTGCGTCTGGAAAATGGAGAAAAGGAATTCGAACTAAATCAGAGCCGAATGATAATCGGGCGACGGCCTGGTGTAGATATAGTCCTGGCGGACCCCGCTGTAAGTGGGCGGCATACACTTGTGATAAGCATTCTTGATGATTCTTTTATTGAAAATCTAAGTGTTACCAACGGTACATATATTAATGGTAACCGGACAGATAAAACGGTGTTACAGGAAGGTGATGTAATAACAGTAGGCAACAGCAAGCTAGTCTATCACTCCGACAATGATGGCCCTGGCGTCGATGAAGACGATTTTGAAAAAACAATGATACTCAAGGCAGGGAAGAGTGCCCGTCATGTAGCCACAAAATCACAGGTAAAAGCAATAAAGGATGCGGAAGATACAGCGGCAATTGAAGCCGTTGAGCCGGAGCCCAGAAGTCGTGTCGCTGTGCTTAAGGTGCGCAGTGGTCCTGCCGCTGGAAAGGAAGTGAAGGTTGACCGTTCGATGGTTACGCTGGGGCGTCCTGGTGTGCAGGTGGTTGTCGTTTCACGTCGCAAGAAAGGCTATTTCATTTCCTATATATCGGGTGCCAGCGGCAGCGGTAATCCACCGACGATAAATGGTAATAAGCTGAAATCCCAGTCAACTCAGCTAGCAGGTGGAGACATCATTAATCTTGCCGGTGTCGAAATAGAGTTTGTCATCTGACTTGTCCGCAGCAGGACTTTTGTCAGTGATTCTGTTCTACTGGCTGATGG
>JARFQI010000012.1 GCA_029287855.1 Arenicellales bacterium
CCTCCAGAATGATCAGCACATCGCCTTTAGCGACAGACTGCCCAACGGTAACATGAAACTTGAATATTGTGCCGGCCAGAGGTGCCTTGATTGGAATACCTTCCCCACTCGATGCAATAGCTGCAGTGACTGGTGCAGCAGCAGTTGTAGTTTCCACTCCTGAAACCACAGGCTGAATGGAGGAAATTTCACCACCGTTTTGCACTGCTACGACATAAGATTTTCCTTCAACGGTGACCGTATAGACCTCTTCACCTGCTTCATTGGTGACGACATCCTGCTCCAACCCAGTCGGCACCGGTTCAAATGCATCCGGGTTCTCACGGTTTTCCAGGAACTTCAGTCCAACCTGCGGAAATAGCGCATAGGTCAGCACGTCATCAATTAGATTCTCTCCATCGGCCAGTTCTATTTCTTTTTCTCCAGCAATCTGGACCAGCTCATCTGTCAGTTTATCCAGTTCGTCTTCTATCAGATCTGCTGGACGGCAGGTGATAGCATCTGCGCCTTCAAGCACCCGTTTCTGCAACTCCTCATTGACTGGTGCCGGTGTGGCTCCGTATTCACCTTTGAGAATAGCGGCGGTTTCCTTTGAAATACTTTTATAACGTTCACCGGTCAAAACATTTAGTACGGCCTGGGTACCGACAATCTGTGAAGTAGGCGTAACCAGTGCGATATAACCGAGGTCTTTGCGTACTTTTGGTATCTCTGCCAGCACCTCGTCAAAACGATCAGCTGCACCCTGCTCACGGAGCTGGTTTTCCATGTTGGTCAGCATACCGCCGGGCACCTGGGCAACCAGAATTCGTGAGTCAATCCCCTTTAGCGACCCTTCAAAACAGGCGTATTTCTTTCTCACTTCACGGAAATATGCTGCTATTTCTTCGAGCTTTATAAGATCAAGCCCGGTATCTCTTTCAGTTCCCTGCAGTATCGCCACCAGTGATTCAGTCGGTGAATGGCCATAGGTCATGCTCATCGAAGAGATTGATGTGTCTACATTATCAATACCCGCTTCGATGCATTTCAAGGCGGTCGCGGTGGACATACCGGTGGTGGCATGAGATTGCATATGGATGGGGATATCGACAGCCTGCTTAAGCCCCTTAACCAGTTCATAACCCTTATATGGTGTCAGCAAACCTGCCATGTCCTTGATACAGATTGAGTGTGAGCCCATGTCCTCAAGCTGCTTTGCCAGGTCAAGCCAGGTGTCGAGATCGTGTACCGGACTTACTGTATATGAGAGTGTTCCCTGTGCATGTTTACCCACTTTGCAAACCGCCTTGATGGACATTTCCAGGTTGCGTGGATCATTCATTGCATCAAACACGCGGAACACGTCTACACCATTGACTGCTGCCCGTTCTACAAACTTGCAGACAACGTCGTCAGCATAATGCCGATAACCAAGAATATTCTGACTACGGAAAAGCATCTGCTGCTGCGTGTTCGGCATTGCCGCCTTGAGTTCGCGGATGCGTACCCACGGGTCTTCGCCCAGGAAGCGGATACAGGCATCAAAAGTTGCACCACCCCAGGACTCCAGTGACCAGAAGCCTATCTGGTCGAGTTTTTCCGCAATCGGCAGCATGTCATCGAGACGCATACGCGTAGCAAACAACGACTGGTGTGCATCACGCAGCACAACATCGGTTATACCCAGGGGCTTCATATTTTCAGTCATGGAAGGAATGGTTCCTGATGAGGCTTGTTATTTATGGCGACAACGGTGTTGAGCGAGAGCTGACTGAATAACAGCAACCAGACGTTCATCAACACCGAAATCTGTGTTCGGAGCAGGGGCAATTTCCATCTCATCGTCAGGGAGCCAACGTTGAACAATTGATGACATTAATGTCGTGACAATGACCAGTAGAGTAAGAAAAACAAAGACTGTGCCCATGCCGTACAGCATCAGGTCTAAACCTTGTTCAATTAGCGTTACTTCAGTCAAACCTGATTCCTCAGACAAATAAATTGTGGCGGCATTTTATCCCAGCAGGTGCTTCTATACCACTGTGATTACTGAAAACACAAGGGTACATGTTTTCAGGCTTCTAATGACCTGAAATAAACCAGAGATTTACGCTGATAATTGTACAAAGAGCGCCTTTTTACCGGCAACCTGGCCAGCTCGAGTGTCTCGAATCCTCTTTCGCGAAACCAGTGAGAGGCCTGTGTCGTCAGGACAAAAAGAGCATCCATCCCTAGTCTCTTTGCCTGTTCTTCAGCAAATCTCAGCATCGCATCGCCACGGCCAGCCTCACGATAATCCGCATTCACCGCCAGACAGGCAAGCTCTGCCATGCTGTTATCAGGAAAAGGTATAACTGCAACACAGGCAGTTATTAATCCATCCCTTTCCATCACATAGAATTGTTCGATTGACATCTCCAGCTGCTCACGTGAACGCTTAACCAGCAGTCCCTGCTGTTCCAGCGGCTGAATCAATTCTATGATACCGCCAATATCATCAACAGTGGCCTGGCGGGTCACCTCATAATCACTGGCAGTTACCAGCGTGCCAATGCCGTCTGTGGTATAGAGTTCCTGCAATAATGCACCAGTGGTCCATTGCGGCACCAGGTGTACCCGCTCGACACCCTTTTGGCTTGCTTCTACAGCACTTTGCAAATGCACTGCTGCCTCAGGGTCAAGTTTTCGCCGGGAATTCAAGATTTCCTCAGCCGCCTGCCCCGTCAACTGGCGAATTATCTGTCTTCTTACATTGCGCAGACCCTTTCCATCAAGCAGGAAGATTAGTTTGTCTGCATTAATTGCAGAAGCAGTATACGTTGCTACCTGCTCAGAATTGACATTAAAAACCTCGCCGGTGACAGAATACGCCAACGGAGACAACATAACGATGGAGCGCGCATCAAGGTTTCGTAAAATTGCGGCGCAATCAATTTTTCTAATGCGGCCGGTATAGCCAAAATCTACGCCGTCATGAATACCATATGGACGCGCACTGATGTAATTTCCCGATGCCACATGAATGCCGGCACCTGCCATCGGTGAATTTGCAATCCCAACGGAAAACAGGGCTTCAATCTGCACACGAATACTGCCAACGGCATCGCGTGTACATTCCATCGCAACGGCATTGGTGACTCGTATGCCGTTGACATACTCACTTTTCACATTATGTTGGTTCAGACATTGCTCAATCTGGGGCCGCGCACCATGAACAATGACCAGTCGCACGCCCAGGCTGTTGAGCAGAGCAATATCCTGCACCAGTAATGGAAAATGCTCATCTGCCACCGCATCACCGCTAAAGGCCAGCACAAAGGTTTTACCCCTGTGTGCATGGATATAGGGAGCCGACTGGCGAAAAGCCGCAACGAAGTCATGTGCCTGCTTTAATTGTTTTGTGTTCTCTTTAGCCATCTGCCTGATTTTATGAATATTTATACCAAAAGCTGAACCACATAATCGTATTTATTCCAAAGTTACGCAACACAAAATCGTCGAATCATCCCTGTCAGCACGTCAATCATTGGCTGCAGTCTATCCAGAGCCAGGAATTCATCTGGTTGATGAGCCTGGGCAATATCACCTGGGCCAAGCACGACCGCATCAAGACCAATATTCTGAAAGAAAGGCGCTTCAGTCGAATAAGCAGCCGATTCCGCTGATGATCCCGTCAACTTTTCTGCTGCAGCAACAATTGCTGAACCGTTATCCGAAGCAAAAGGGGGCACACTTTCCATCAACGGCCTTAATGCCAGCTGCAGCCCGGATTGCCTGATTGCTGACTGCAGACGGGGGGTCAGCTCTTCGAGTAAATCCTCAGCCACCATTCCAGGCAGGGGGCGCAGATCAAAATGCAGTTCACAGTCACCGCAGATACGATTGGGATTATCACCGCCAGCAATACGCCCGAGATTCAGCGTCGGGAAAGGCACCTTGAAATCAGGATTCTGGAAGCGCTGCTGCAATTCTGTGCGCCAATGCAGGATCTCAGCTATGATGCTGTGCATTCCTTCCATCGCATTATTGCCTAAAGCAGGATCACTGGAATGGCCTGAACAGCCATGCAAATGAACTGATTCCATCATCATTCCCTTGTGCATATGCACCGGGCGCAGACCTGTCGGTTCGCCAATCAGCACCCGGCGAGCCTGTAAACGACCACTGGCTGCCAACTCACGTGCACCATCCATCGTTGACTCTTCATCGGCAGTAGCAACGATAACCAGCGGTTCCTTCAGGTCATCTATTGAAAATATTCTGGCTGCAGCGATAGCAAGCGCGAAAAAACCTTTCATGTCCGAGCTTCCCATGCCATAGAGACGATTGTCCGCCTCGGTCAGAGCGAGCGGATTGTAGTTCCACAGGTTTTCATCGAAAGGCACGGTGTCAGTGTGTCCAGCAAGCACCAGGCCGCCCTGCCCTCGCCCCAATGTAGCAACAAGGTTCGCCTTCTCTGGATGATTTTTCAGGGGAATTATTTCGACTGTAAAATTGAACTCCTGCAACCATTCTGCAAGCAGCTCCACAACCTTAAGATTGCCCATATCAATGTCGGGACTGACACTGCTGACAGAAGGAATGCTTACCAGTTGCCGCATCATGGCAATAGTATCAGGCAAAGGCATGGTCAATAATCTCTCAACATTAATCTATTACTATTAGAAAAAACCAGATCAGGGCAGCATTAAGCAGACTGAGAAATACCGCTGCCGACCCGATATCTTTAGCCCGGCCAGAAAGTTCGTGTATGTCGCTGCCAATACGATCGATTGCACTTTCAATGGCTGAGTTGACCAGCTCTATAATCAACACCAGCAGCACAGAGGAAATTAGCAACGCTTTTTCAATAGCCCCCTCTCCCAGCCATAAAGCGACAGGAGCAAGTATCAGCAGAAGAACCGATTCCTGCCTGAATGCAGCCTCATTTTGAAAGGCGGCCTTCAGCCCGGTAAAAGAATAGCCGGCTGCATTACATATGCGCCTAATGCCTGATGTACCCTGATCTGCCATAGATAAGCCCTTGAGATTAGATTTAATTGCCCTGTAAATAAAAAGGACACCTGCCTTCCTTTCCTGTTAGCTTAAGCGCCATAATAGCCAGAAACACACAGACAATACATAAAAGATACTACACTAACAGGAGAAGCCCGAATGATATTAACTATTAAAAAAATTTTCCTGGTCTTACTCATTATCTTCCCGGTACAGGTACTTGCTAATACTGCAACGTTTATTGAAACACCCTACAAAGAACCGCAGGTTGTCTACGATTTTTACTTTAATGAACCGGAAGATATTAACTCTGCGCTGTACTGGATCAGGTCATTAATGAATAGCCTGATGGATGCACCCTATAACATCGACCCGGAAATGATGGACATCGTCGTTGTTATCCATGGCATGGAAATTGTCACTGTTGCCAGCAAAAACTATCAGCGTTACAAAGCTGCTGTGGACCGGATGCGCTACTTCTCTGAACTGGGCGTGAGCTTCAAGGTATGTGGTCTTGCAGCTGGCGACTATGGATATACAATCGAAGATTTCCAGGATTTTATAGAAGTCGTGCCTTCGGCTATTAATGAGCTAGTGCACTGGCAACAGCAGGGCTACGCCCTCATCACACCGACAATTCTGTCTAAGATATATAGCATTGAAGATATTCGATAGCATAAACCTGGCACTTAAACGCAAGCGGGTTCAGGCATCTAGACTACATATGAAGGCGGAAGACATGACTAGAAACATCAAAATCATTGCTGCACTTGCGATTGCTGTCATCACCTGCAGTTCACAAACACAGGCATCTGATGAGAAAAGCCTCAATCTACGGCCGGGCAAGGTTCACGAATCCTGTCACAAGCTGGATGCCGGCAGCAAAATCAACTATTCATTTCAAGTTTCTTCCGAAACACTGTTTAATCTTCACTATCATATGGACAAGGAGATAAAGTACCCGGTCGCTGAACAGCAGGCATTGAAAGACAGCGGTACAGTGTATATTAATACCACACAAACGTACTGCCTGATGTGGACCAATCCGCAGCAACACACGGTAACACTCCGTTACAGTATTGAAACCGCCAAACGCTGACGCCTGCAATTACCGTTCGCTAGAAATATTTATAAATACAGAACCACCCTTAGTAGCGCCTCAACTAGTAACAACTCGAGGGGGAGCGGGATACATGAACACTATCCCTGCATATAATGCCAGGGCGAGCATTATCACTGTGCTAAAACCAAAATGGATGGCTAACAAGGTTGCCAGGCTCGCGCTGATGACAGAGGCACAGCCATTGATACCCCACGCCCATGGAACCAGGGCTTCAGCATGGTCGGCCAGAGACGACAGAGCGAGTGGAAATGGCATACCCATCAGCAATGCCAGTGGTGCAACCAGAACTACCGTCAACAGTATTTTCAACAATATTGGAGTATCCGATATCCAGATAAACAGGCTATCCAGCAGTAAAATATAACTGATTCCAAATAACAGTATCCCGGCCACAGAACCCAGCAGCAGGTTACGCCTGCTGTAGTAGTGGGCCATGTTTGCAGATAAATAGCTACCTATACCGGCGAAGACAAGGAAAGCGGCAAGAGTTACAGCAAAAGAATACAAAGGATGATGCAGGAACAGGATAAACTTCTGCATGAAGGCAATTTCCATAAACAGGAATGCAATGCCTATTGCGAGGAAGTAAAGAATTACACGCGTTTTGCTGATAGCCGCTTTACCTTTATCAGAACAACGCGGCAAAGCCAGTAATGGCAATGCTATCAGAATCACACTAAGTACTGCTGCAACAATTAATGTCATTACCAGGACGATATAACCCCACTCGATTAACGACATACCTCCACGGTCGCGCAGTTTGAACATCTCCGGCAGTGATGACCATTTTGTAAAGTGATGAAAATACGGTCTGTCGTCGATAGCAGGACGCAGGTTAAACTTATATTCATCCAGATATTGATCCTGCTTATCTGATAACAATGCCGCTGTTCCTTCCTGAAACCAGGGCTTTGCCATTAGATTATAGCTTTCTTCTGCTAACGGAAATCCTGCTGCAAAGTCCACATCAAATGACCGTTCATCGCTGAACTCTCGAATATTCTTTATATTCTCAGAGCTAAACGCTCCGTTCTTGACTAACAATGTACTGGTCTGCCAACTGCGAATAAGGATCAGCCCCTCAGAGGGGTTTTCCACACCCATCTGCCTCAATGCTTCAACTGCCGTCGCAAAAAGCTTCAAGGTGTCGCGCGGTGGCATTTTGATCCAGCGTGTCAGTGACAGGATACCGCCTGGAACAATGTGGTTTAGATAATGTTTGAGTGCTTCAATGGTATACAGGTAGTCCTCATTTAATGCGTATAAGCCAGAAGCCGATGCATTAAAAGCATCCATTAATGATATCTGTATCAGATCATACTTTTTCTGATTCTGAGTAAGAAATCCACGCACATCGCCGGCATATATCTGGACGCCAGGATGCTGGAATAAATCACCATTGAATTCACTGTAGCGGCTTCCAACGATCTCGATCAGTTGTGGATTCAACTCAACTGCATCTATGGCAGCAGAGGTTTTATTGTTGTTTGAATGATAAAGCGCCTGCAGAATATCTGCACCTCCGCCTGCACCTACAATCAATACCGAAGCTGGATCCGCCAGGTGGTAGGGCAATGCCGAAGTCAGCTGGTCGAGATAGACAAGTTGCGACGTATCTTCAGCTGCTTTTGTGATGACAGTCATATTATCACCATCGGTAAAAATACCAAGCTGAGGCAAAGGTTCCGCAGTACTTGCAAGACTGAGTCCAGGTGCATGCCTGAATGGAACAATTCGACTGTCGATAATGCTGATCAGTCCAAATGGGCTGGAATCCTGCTCAACCACCTCTGTTCCATCGACCCGCAAGGTCTGCGGCAGGCTTTTATAAGGCGACATGTTCAACTCCAGGTTTACTGCTAGCAGTGACAGCACCAGGGCAGAAACAAGCAATATCAGAGATACGGATCTGTACTGTTTAACACCCAGTTCGACACTGGCAATCAGCAATGACACAATTCCAGCAGCACCGACGGTAATCAGGGCATTTTGCGGAAAAGCCACGAATAACAATCCAATGACGATCAGGCTGCCGAGTCCTGCGCCAGCGAGGTCCCAACCATAGATACGCGATACCTGTTGACGATATTGCATAAATGCAAGGCAGATGGCACTGGCTGCGAAAAAGAAAGGCAGACTCAGCAGCAGAAAAATGATCAGTAGATAAATGACCTGCTGATAGTCCCAGAGGATCAATTCAGCGTTAAAAGGCATTGCCTGTGCAGCCATAAAACCGGTCACTGATGTCAGGCCGAACAATAACAGACTACCGAGAAAGACAAGCGTAAATCGCTGTAACAACCAACCCTGAAAAACGGAAATAATTGCACCGCTGAAGCCATAGCCCAGCAGGGCCAGACCGATAATCATATAGGAGAAATGATGCCACTGTATGATCGAAAACAGTCGCATCAGCAGCACTTCATACGCCAGTGCGGCACCGGAGATCAGCGCGATGGAAAGATACGGTGGGCGCTGATGCTTCCGCATAGTATATGCTGCTTCTAGTGCTTGCCTGTGACCGGCACGAACACCACTGGCAGGACCTGCTTGCTGACGATCTTGTTATCCTCACGCTTATCTACTACCAGTAGCTGCTGCATCATGAATCGGCTTCCTACCGGAATGACCATGCGCCCTCCAGGTTTCAGCTGCTTGATCAACGGCGGCGGTATATGGCTGGCTGCCGCAGTAACGATAATGGCATCGAATGGAGCATGCTCTTCCCACCCGTAATAACCGTCCCCCACCTTTGTTGTCACATTGTCATATCCCAGTCTTTGCAGCCGCTCTTTTGCCTGCAACCCAAGAGGTTCAACGATTTCAATCGTATACACCTTGCTGGCCAGTTCGCCCAGTATCGCCGCCTGGTAGCCTGATCCTGTTCCCAGTTCCAGCACCCTGCTGTCGGGCTCGAGGTTCAGCATATCTGTCATCACTGCGACAATATATGGCTGTGATATGGTCTGCCCATGACCAATTGGCAGAGGACGGTTTTCATAGGCATTTTGCTTTTCATCAGCTGGTACGAATTCGTGGCGAGGTACACGCGAGAGAGCTTTCATTACTCGTGGATCGAGTTCGCTCTTGTTCAGCTCAAGGCTGGTTTCCCTGACATCCTGTTCAATGTTTCTAATCATCTCCAGGCGAGCCTGCTCCGTCAAATCAGCAGCATGTGCAAGAATACCTGCACCTGATGAGATGACTATCAGTAGTGTGCTGAACATCCCGGCAGCTGTGGTAAGAAGTTTCATCTAGAACTCTCCTCCTTAATAATTGGATTGAATATCCCGAGTCTATATCATATATACGACGATATGCGGTTAATTCAAGCTACGGAAGGAATATCGAACTCGTAATTGCAGGCAATGTAGCCTGGCCTCATGCGTAAACTCACAACTCTGTTAAAGAATATTGGGTAGAAACATTAAGATTGGGTAAATCAGGCAGTGCGCGGCTTAGTCTGGAGATTTAGGACTAAGACCGGGGCAAGATATTTAATCTTATATGAAAGATTCACCATAACTGTGTAAACATGTAAACAAAAAAGAACTCACATGTTTCTTCAAAATGGTAGCGCCCTCACCAGCTGAATTTTTAGTTTGTGGCCAAAAACTCCTGTACTACATGGATGATTTAATTCTTCTACAAGCCGCATGTGCAGATGAAACGATGCCTGGTTTAAAGCATGTCAACATGTGTATTTCAAGAATATTCCTGGAAGTAACCTCATGCATGGCATTCCTTCTTTGAGTAAGAATAAATGCTCTATTTCTAGTATAGCGTATAAAGTTATTTGGTCTGTGCATAAAGAATGAATTGGTTGCTTTCAGAAATTGAGATAGGTAAAACACATTTCAACCTGCGCTGACTGCTTGATTCCTTAGAACAACTCTTTACGGAATCAGCCGGAATCAGCAAGGGATCTATTACTATCGATCTTGTTATGCCATGGTAGCGCAGAGTGGAAAAAATTCTTAGGCCTGATCTTCAGCACTACGTAACGGTACGTCGGGGTGCTTGTTTATGAATCCATCCCTCTCAATAACCGCCATCATGATCTCATCCGGATCAGTCATCAAACAGACTGGACTTTGAAATAATGGACGTCTTATGAATTTAATGCGCCAGCCATTTGTCTGCATTCGATGACATGAATAGACTTGAGCTTCGTTCAAATATATTAGCGGGTCATCGGGAAGCGGCTTTATCCCTTTTCTTTTTTCTTCATGAGCCATTAATCAATCTAGCCCTGTAGATACCTAATCATGTCCGCATGAGTAGCCTGAGCC
>JARFQI010000044.1 GCA_029287855.1 Arenicellales bacterium
GAATCTGTAATTCACAGGGAGTCCAGGAGTGAAGACCTGCCAAAGGTGGCAGGAGGCAGATACGGCCTGTCATCGAAAGAGTTTACTCCTGGCATGATCAAGGCGATTTTTGATGAACTTACTGCAGACTCGCCAAAAACACCATTTACTATAGGCATCATTGATGATCTAAGCCACAGCCACCTGGAATGGGATGCATCTTATGAAACTAGTGCTGTAAAAAAGACCACTCAGTGCGTTTTCTATGGTCTGGGAAGTGACGGCACAGTGAGTGCAAACAAAAATACAATTAAAATTATTGGGCAGGAAACTGATCTTCATGCCCAGGGTTATTTTGTATACGATTCGAAGAAGGCTGGTGCTGTCACGATATCGCACTTACGTTTCGGCCCTGACGAGATTCGTTCCAGTTACCTGATTGGGGCAGGGCAGGCGCAGTTTGTGGCCTGTCACCAGGATATGCTACTGGATCGCTTCGAGATGCTAGATATGGCAGCACCCGGTGCGGTCTTTCTTCTCAATAGTTCAAAAGAAAAAGAGGCTGTTTGGGATTCACTGCCTGTCAATTTGCAGCAGCAGGTCATTGACAAGAAGTTACGCTTCTATGCCATTGATGCCTATCAGGTGGCAACTGATAGCGGCATGGGCAGGAGGATCAATACCATAATGCAGACCTGTTTCTTTGCTGTTTCTGGAATATTGCCAAGTGATGAGGCCATCGACAAAATCAAATCGGCTGTAGAAAAATCATATGGCCGCAAGGGCCGCCGTATCGTAGAGATGAATTTTAAGGCTATCGATAATACGCTGGCAGCAATGTATGAGGTTGAGGTGCCAGAACAGGTAACCGCCAAGCTAGAGAAAACTCAGCTAATACCAGATAGTGCACCTGCTTTTGTCAGGGATGTAACGGCCAGGCTCATTGAAGGTAAAGGTGATTTACTGCCTGTCAGTTTACTGCCGAATGATGGTACCTGGCCGACCGGCACGGCAATTTGGGAGAAGCGAAATATCGGTCCTGAGATTCCTGTCTGGGATGAGGAACTCTGCATCCATTGTGGCAAGTGTCCTTTCGTTTGCCCTCATGCCGCCATCCGCAGCAAAGTCTTTCATGAAGATGTGGTCGAAAATCCACCGGCCACGTTTAAACATGTTCCTGTAAAAGGCAAAGAGTTTGCCGACGGCATGCGTATCAGTTATCAGGTTGCTCCTGAAGACTGCACAGGTTGCGGGCTCTGCGTCGAGATATGTCCCGTAAGAGACAAATCACGCTCCAGCCATAAGGCACTGAACATGGAAAAACAGGTGCCGCTGAGAGAGCAGGAAAGAGTGAACTGGGAGTATTTCCTGACGCTGCCAGAATTTAACCGCAGCGATATCAAATGGAAAACGATGAAGGGGGCGATGATAGCCCAGCCTTTATTCGAGTTTTCCGGTGCTTGCGTGGGTTGTGGCGAGACACCCTATATCAAGCTGGCCACCCAGCTTTTTGGTGACCGCATGATAGTAGCGAATGCTACCGGCTGCTCGTCTATCTATGGCGGCAATTTGCCGACGACGCCATTTTCAAAAGACCCGGAGGGCAGGGGGCCGACCTGGTCTAATTCACTGTTCGAGGATAACGCAGAATTTGGCCTTGGCTTTCGACTGGCAATAAATGCACAACATGATCATGCCAGCAACTTAGTCGAAACCCTTAGCGGTGAGCTTGAGGATGAGCTGGTTGCCGGGTTCAAGCAGGCAGACCAGGGCGATGAGGCGGGTATTTTTGAGCAGCGCCAGCGAGTTGAAAATTTGAAAGAACAGCTCAAATCAATAAACTCCCCCGCAGCCAGGGCGCTGGAGGGCGTGGCCGATTACCTGGTGAAGAAAAGTGTCTGGATAATCGGCGGTGACGGCTGGGCCTATGATATTGGTTTTGGTGGTCTGGATCATGTAATGGCCTCCGGTCGTGATGTCAATATCCTGATCCTGGACACAGAGGTGTATTCAAATACTGGTGGTCAGATGTCTAAGGCAACACCAAAAGGCGCTGTGGCGAAATTTGCTGCGGGCGGTAAGACGATGAAGAAAAAAGACCTGTCCATGATCGCCATGGCCTATGAGAATGTTTATGTCGCACATGTGGCTTTTGGTGCCAAAGATATGCAGACGCTGAAGGCGTTTATGGAGGCTGAATCCTATCCCGGGCCATCGGTCATCATCGCTTACAGCCCGTGTATCGCGCATGGCATAGATCTCGCCTTTAACCTGCAGCAACAGGAACTGGCGCTTAAAAGTGGCCACTGGAATTTATTTAGATATGATCCACGGCGCACAGAACAAGGTAAGAACCCATTGCAGCTGGACTCGCCAAAGCCTTCAATTCCATACCTTGATTTTGCCAAGACAGAAATGCGTTTCAGTATGCTTCAGCGCAGTCATCCCGAGACTTCCAGAGAATTGTTTGGCCAGGCTGAACAGGAGGCACTTGAACGTTATGAATACTATAAAAAGCTATCTGAAATTTCATACGAAAATGATGATGCTGCTGTAACCTTGAAGGAGAATTGATATGGACCTGTCAACTGAATATCTTGGTCTGAAACTTAAGAACCCGTTGGTTCCATCGGCCTCGCCCCTATCGAAAAACCTGGATGCAGCTAAAAAGCTGGAGGATGCGGGAGCATCAGCACTGGTGATGTATTCATTGTTCGAGGAAGAGGTAACGGAAGAAGATAACTTAATGGATAGTTTTCTCTATAGCCAGGACATTGGTCATAATGAAGCTAATGGATACCTGCCAGTCACAGATGCTTACCAGACAAAAACTGATGAGTACCTTGCGCAGATATTTTCACTGAAAAATTCACTGGATATTCCGATCGTCGCCAGTTTGAACGGGGTGACGACTGGAGGTTGGGTCGATCATGCAATTGAAATCGAGCAGGCCGGTGCTGATGCACTGGAATTGAATGCTTATTATATTGCGGCAGACCCTGGAAAATCCGGCAGGGAGGTTGAAAATCTGTATATTGAGTTATTAACTGAATTGCGCAAGCACCTCAGTATTCCCCTGGTTATGAAACTGTCTCCGTATTTCAGCTCTGTTTCCTATATGGTCAGTGAATTGCAGGCCCATGGAGTAAACGGTGTGTCATTATTTAACCGGTTTTATCAGCCTGGGCTAGATCTTGATACTTTAAATATCATCCCGGAACTGAGCCTTTCCTCGTCGCAGGAAAGTCTGTTGGCAATGCGGTGGGTCGGGCTATTATATGGCAACGTAGATATTTCCCTGGCTGCCACTGGCGGTATTCATACAGCGGAAGATGCTTTGAGAATGCTGATGTCAGGCGCAAATGTATGCCACCTGTGCAGCGCCTTGCTTAAACATGGTCCAGGCCATCTCGCAACGATACTTGCAGACATGGAAGCCTGGATGGAAGAGCATGAGTATGAGTCAGTCTCACAATTAATCGGCAGCGCCAGCAAGATCAATGCTGTTGACCCGGCAGCATTCGAGAGATGCAACTATTTGCAGGTGCTGCGGAATTACAAAGGATAATTATTCGAGACAATATTTGTGGCAGTAAAAGCTTACTTTTGAGTAAAAAAAAGCCCGGCATTACCGGGCTTTTTTATTTTCGCTTTCAAGCGATTACTGACGCTGACTTGGTACTTTAATTGGAATACCGGTATTCATGTATGCCTGGTAAAGCTCAAGAGCGACATATGAATCACTTTGAGGTTTCAGAGCTGCAGCACGTACCTGCTTATTACAGCCACCATATCGACGGTGGATGGTACCCAGGGGCTTATTGCTCTGCGCCCATTTTGTGCGATAGACCGGAAAACCAGTGCCGTGACCCAGGGCCGCGCTAAGAACGTCACCGCGGATCTTGTTGCCCGCATTCTGTACGTGACAGTTGGCGCATGAGAAATTCAACTGCCCACGCCGTGCCCAGTAAAACTGCTTGCCTTTCTCGTAAGCAGCAACAGCTTCAGGGCTGTTGAGTTTAACCGCCATCTTTTGACCCTGTGACAACCGTTTGAAGGCGATTACCAGTTGAGCCATCTCACCGTGGTTCAGGTTCTTAATTGGTTCTTCCCCATTGCGGACACGGCACTCATTGATGTCAGCTTCGATGGTACGCATCTTTTTGCTGTCCTTGTCATAGAATGGATAGCCGACTGCAAGACCTTTACCGCCGTTCTGGAAACAGCTGGCATAGGTTTTGCCGTTTTTAAATGGTGTGTTCCACAGTTTCTCACCTTTCTCGACGTCGTCTTCGTATGGTGGAAATTCCATCAGCAGTTCCCAGTTTCCAACGCGGTCGGCATACTGTGGCAGCGCATTCACGCCGTCATTGTAGGCTTCCAGTGGCACAGTCGGGAAACGCTTTTTGAAGTATCCCTGAAACTCTTTCAGGTCATCTTCTGGGGTGGCTGAGGCAGTCATCGGAGCGCTAAATGCGATCCCCAGACCTGCCAGCATTAATATAAGTTTTTTATTCATAATACTCCTCCTGGTAGCTATGACCAGGCCGTTTTCGTTGGCCTGATCATGTCCGTGTAGATATGCTTACTTTATCGCTGAATCACCGCCGCCTGTTTCGCCTTTATTGTCCTTCCAGGTAACTTTGATCTTGTCACCAGACTTGGCGCCTTTGACCTGAACACCGACCAGTGGATTCTTCGAGACACCCGTTCCCATTGAGACGTCAGCGACGCTTTTGCCATTAACGGCAATATTCATGGTTTGGATAAAGTGAGCAGGGATGAGCTTTGCTGTTTTCTTGTCCTTGCGTTGTCCAGTTTCCATTGGATGCTGAACCAGTACGAGGATTTCTGTTACGTCGCCCTTTGCACGGGCTTTGATTTTCGTTGCCATTATTTCAGTACCTTTACTATTAAGTTGCAGTGATGGACTTATCCACCACACCCACCGACGGTTACCTTGACTGTAGCGGTAGACTTTAGGATTTTTCCGCCAGAGTTGACATAAGCAATAATCTCAGAGGTCTTACCCATTTTTACGCGTGTGCTGTAGAAACCGACTGCGTCACCGCTTAAGTCCACCTTGGTTGCTAAAGGTGTAGGGTTTTCTGCGACCATGATTGCAATGCTTGTGACATCTGCAAGGGAAGTCTCAACTTTGACAGGTACTACTGCACCATTTTCAGCCTGCAGTGGCGCTTTGATTTTGATGTCCGCGCTAGCGGCACCGTCTCCACCGACCGCTGATTTGGTTGCACTGGCCAAGTCTCTAGCATTGAACGCGTCAGCGGCCCAATCTGCAGCCAATACCTGGCCTGATTTAAGTAAACCGGCGCCTGCGGCAACAGCTAAGGCACTGCTGGCAACCGTTCCTTTCAGAAATGTTCTGCGCTTCATATTTCTAAGCTCTCCTGATTTTTAAAATTGACACCATCTGAAACTAGAGGGTGTATAGAAATGTTACGATATTATCGATGTCACTTTCAGATATCACTTTGTAGCGACCGAAAGGAATCATTGATGAATTAGGATTGGCTACAGTAGCGTCCCAGATCTGAGCACGAAGCTTCGCTTTATCGGGGAAGCGTGCTTTCATGCTGACCAGTGGTGGGCCAATATTGCCAGATGCTGGCAGACCGGCAGGCCACTTCATTGTCACAACATCGTGACAGGCCAGGCAGTTGCCTTTTTTACGGTTAATCATAGTACACCAGCCTTTAGTGGCTGCATCAGCTTTTTCAAGCTTGCCGCATTCCTTATCGGTTGGCAGACTGTCACCTGCTACAGCAACTGGCATCATAGCGAGATTACCCGCTAACAACGCCGCTCCTGCAGTCGTGACTATAGAGAAAGTTTTCCTCATATTTTTTGGCCTCCTCAAGCACTTGGTTTTTAACTAAAAAAATTATCAACTAATTTAGAATATGCCGATATACGCTGGACATAGTTGTCAATGCGCTATGGCGATTATTTTGTGTACGTAGCATACATATATGTTGTAGTGATCGCAAAGAAATTATCAGAGTTTTTTATGTGATGCAGCTGATTCTTTAATTTTCTGTCTTTTTATACTGTAAATGAAGGGTTATTTTTGCTTCTCTAACTCTTCCCGTGCTTTTAATTCTTTGATTTTTGCAGTAATACTGGCCTGTACATAGAAATCATCTTTTTTAGCGAGTGATCGTGCAATGTTCAGCTGCTGAACTGCCGATTTATAATTACCTATCAGTGCGTAGGCTTCGGCAAGTGCCCGATGAGACTCCATTTGGGAGCCGGTTTTGCTTTCTGCCTGTGACAGCATCTCGTAAAACTGGATGCTTTTGGGGAACTTCCTGACTGCCTTGCGGAGTACCTTGCGCGCTTCGGAGTAATCTGACTGCTGGGCAAGTTCTTCAGCATAGTAAGTAATGGCAGAAAGAGAGGACTTGTCTGACTCATAAATATTGCGAAAAAGTTCAAGGCTCTTTTTCTTGTTTCCCTGGGCGGATTCAATTTGCGCCTGGAGAATTTTAAATAACACCTGGTCTGGGGCTTTTTCGATCAGCAACGCAGTTTCATTACGGGCGGCATCGTAATCACCGCCTTTCATCAGTGCGAGTGCGAGACCGTAGCGGTCAGCCAGGGTGGCATTGCTGCCGAGTGTTTTTTTTCTGAATTGTGCTGTGGCGTTTTTTGCTGTCAGGTTATTTACGCTTAGCTTTGCATGCATTAATGTGAACTGGGTGTTATCGTTTTTTGCCGTATGTGGATAATTGGCAGCCCTCGCCTTGGCCTCGGCTATACGATCGGTAGTGATCGGATGTGTCAGCAGGAACTGTGGTGCATTTGTCTCATATAGTGTATTGGCCTGCTGCATGCGCAGAAAAAAATCTGCCATGGAATTGGTGTCATAACCGGAATTGGCGAGTACTGTGATGCCTATACGGTCTGCTTCGCGTTCAAAAGACCGTGTGAATGTCAGTTGATTTTCTATGGATCGCGCTGAAGTAATAGCAATTGCAGCCTCAGTGGCCTGCCCGCCAAGAAGTATGCCGGCCAGCAGTGTAGCCAGGTTGGGTAACATGTTCTGTTTTTGTGCACTAAGCATGCGGGGTATGTGCTGCTGAGTGACATGTGCGATTTCGTGACCGAGAACGGAGGCCACTTCAGCTTCATTCGCGGCAGTCAATAACAGACCGGTATGAACTCCTATATAGCCACCAGGAACAGCGAAAGCATTTACCGTATTGTCATTTACCAGGAAAAAGGTGAAGCTATCTTTTGGCAGACCAAGACTCTCGATCAATCGGTTACCTAGATTGTCCAGGTATTCCTTAAGTGTAGGGTCGTTGACCAAATCCATGTAGACCCGTGCCTGGCGATAAAATCCTTCTCCCAGCTGCTTCTGTTCAAGCGGGGACATTACCTGGTGTGACTCATCGCCGAGATCCGGCAAATTAAAATCAGAGGTCTGGCTCTGTGCCGGAATAACTACTAAAAGTAGAGCCAGTATAGAACAAAGATATTTTATTAATTCGCGGTTCATTCGCCTAAAAAATGGAAAATATGTAATGATAGGGTGAGTGATGTAAGTAAACCCTTGCTGACTATAATTAACTTGGTCAATTATAACAGCTTATTCTCTGCCGTTGATTGACGGATTACCTTCATAACCATACGGAAGAAGTGGCATCATCCTCTACACCGTCGATTAATTTGTAGTTCAAAGGTGATTTATTTGGATTTCATGCGCACATTGCACTATTATATCCAGTTGGATTATTTTACCTAATAGGTATATTAATAAATATTAATTTATGAGCTTGAAAAGTAGCTATCATATAGGCAATGATTACTGTTTGCCTGTATCCGAGGTGCGGTAATCCCAACCCTACATGTAATTATTTATATTTAAAATTTATCTAAACAATATCATCTACTTTTAATTAATGGAGTAAATCATGTCTGATTTTGATCAAGAACTTGACGCGCGCGGATTGAACTGTCCACTGCCTATTTTACGTGCAAAAAAAGCGATTAATGGACTCGAGAGTGGCCAGGTGTTGCGCATTATTGCTACAGATCCCGGTTCGGTAAAAGATTTTGAAGCCTTTGCAAAACAGACCGGCAATGAGCTGATGGACTCCTCAGAAAGTGGTGGTGAGTTCACTTTTCTGATGAAAAAAGGCTGATTTTAAATTTAATACCACATACGGTGATTTCACCGTGGAGTGAATGTTATGTCTGAAAAGAAACTAGCAATAATTGCAACCAAGGGTACCCTGGATTGGGCTTACCCACCGTTTATTCTGTCATCTACTGCTGCTGCACTCGGTTATGAAGTAATGATTTTCTTCACCTTCTACGGACTGCAGTTACTGAAGAAAGACCTGAACCTTAAGGTCAGTCCGCTTGGCAATCCCGGCATGCCAATGCCTATGGGGATGGACAAATGGTTCCCAGTTCTGGGAACCGCTATTCCTGGCATGGAAAGCATGATGACCATGATGATGAAAAACACCATGAAGAAAAAAGGTGTTGCCAGCATCGAAGACCTGCGCGAACTTTGCATTGAAGCTGAAGTAAAGCTGGTTGCCTGCCAGATGACTGTTGATCTTTTCGATATGGATCACAGTGATTTTCTTGATGGTCTGGATTTTGTCGGTGCCGCCTCATTTTTTGAATTCGCTGGAGATGCAGATATCACCCTGTATATCTGATTGCATATAATTTTTGAGCACTACAAAGGAGAAGTTTTAGAATCCTCCTGAGAAAGACAGGCTTAGAAATGAAAACAAAAAGCCCGCTTTTATGCGGGCTTTTTGTTGCCGATTAGCAACAAAGTAGTGTTATTCACAACAAATTTTAAAAAAAATAGGGCATTATTATTGACTTACAGTTCAAATTTGACCATGCTTGCCGCTACTAAGAGTCACAATCTATGATTCAAGTTGCCTGGAAACAACAAAAACAACCCAGGTAGATGAAAGTTTTATAAATATTTTTTAATCTTAAATATCGAGCAAATATTTAAATCTATCGATATTTAACATCTATTTAATCCAGAGGTAAGAAAGATGAGAAACCCCAAGAAGCACGCCTTAGCGATGGCAGTTGCTGTAAGTATGGCCTTGCCGGGTGTTGCCATGGCAACTAATGGCTATTTTGGTAATGGCTACGGTATTAAATCAAAAGGCATGGCCGGCGCCGGTGTTGCTATGCCGCTCGACGCGATGGACGCGACAATCAATCCAGCCAACATGGTCAATGTCGGCAGCCGTATCGATGCCGGTCTGACCTGGTTCAGCCCACGCCGTAATTATACCACCAGTGTTCCTAATCCACAGCTTCCACCGCAGGCATTTCAGCTGGTTCCAGGCACTTATGACAGCGATAACGAAGATTTTTGGATTCCGAACTTTGGCTGGAACCACATGATTGATGATGTCAGTTCTGTCGGTATAACACTGGCAGGCAACGGTGGCATGAACACCGAGTACAGCAATGTTCCCCCTCCTTTTCCTGGTGGCCCCACTGGTACCTTCTATGGCGGAACTGCCGGTGTTGACCTGATGCAGCTGGCCACCATGGTTAGCTATGCACGCAAGGTCACTGAACAGGTTTCCCTCGGTATTACCGGTATCTACGCCTTTGCACGCTTCAAGGCAACAGGCCTGGGAGCTTTTGGTGCAAACGGATTTTCAAACGACCCGGCTAACCTGACAAATAACGGTTATGACACTGCAGGTGGTTTCGGTGTAAAAGTAGGCATCACCGGCGACATCAACGATATGTTCTCGCTGGGTGCTTCCTACCAGAGCAAGATCAACATGGATGAATTTGATAAGTACAAAGGCCTGTTTGCTGAAGAGGGTGATTTCGATATTCCCTCTACCTGGTCACTCGGTGCAAAAATCAGTCCTGCAGCAGGACATTCCATCCTGCTTGACTACCAGCGTATCGATTACACAGACGTAGCAGCAATCTCGAACCCGGTTCAAAATTTCTTTAATCCGGGCTGTGGTATGCCACCAGTAAGGTCAGGTTGCCTTGGCGGCTCGAATGGCGCTGGCTTCGGCTGGGAAGATCTCAATGTGTATAGGATTGGCTACCAGTACGATGCCGGTAACTGGCAGGCACGCGCTGGTTTCTCCACCAATGACCAGGCGATTCCTGAATCACAGACGATGTTCAACATCATCGCACCGGGCGTGGTGAAGAACCACTGGACCGCCGGCTTTACTACGAATGTAGGCAAAAGCAGTTCACTGGACTTTTCTTTCTCTTACGCACCGTCTGTTAAAATAACGGGCGATCATCCTTTCGCCGGTGCTAGCCAGCAGATCAGCATCGAGATGGAGCAGTATGAACTGGGTGCGAATTACACCTGGAGATACTAACAGGCCAGCTGGCCATAGTTAGTACTGAAAAGGGAACTGGCTTACGCCGTTCCCTTTTTTTTGAGCTGCTAATAAATAGACAATAATCGGGTGATTTGATGAAAAATAATAGATTTGTACTAAACAGCTTTATGCTTATAAAGGTGCTTGCGGTTTCAAGTATATTTGCTTTTTCCGGTGTAGCATCAGCGCAGGAAGCGGATGTCAACAAAAAACAGGCGGAACAGGCAGCACCTGAAGTTGCAGCAGAAATGCCAGCAGAAACCCCACTAGTTAAACCTGCGGGCGACCTGCCGCCAATGATGTCAATTGAATATATCAAGCAGTTTTGTGGGGCATGGAATGCCGATGAATTGATGACCAAGGGACTTGCAGACTCTGAATGGATTGATAATGATGGCGATAAGGGGTTCAAGATTATTCAGTTGTATCGTAATGACTGCCCCGATAGCCCGCATGTGGAAATGCAGTTCGAACGCCAGAACAATAAGGCCATGTGCGTGTACGCCGGTAAGGTTGAAAATCCTGAGCTGGATCGTTCTGCAGACTATGAAATGTATGCAGACACCAACCGCTGGGTAGAGATTGGTAATGGCGATTATGGTCCGATGAAGGCGATGATGTTTGGCCGCCTGAAATTTAAAGGTCCAAAGATTGAAGCCATGGGCAATATGGGACCATTCAAGAACTTCCTGTTACTGTTTGGTCATTTCCCGTCTGATCCAACAGTTTGCCCATAAAGTTGTAACGATATTTAGTCAGTAATGAAAGCCCCGCATTGCGGGGCTTTTTTTTGGGGATTTATCCTGAAAAAGTTTTACCAGCTATTTACTCGCATTAACCTCTTAACGGTTTCTCCGGAGATACGCGTCTGCAATAGCCAAGATAGACTAGTGGAATGACAAAGAGTGTGAGTATAGTAGATGCGACGGTTCCGAAGATAAGGGAAACGGCAAGACCACCAAACACAGGGTCGAATATCATCACCATGGTGCCTAATACAATGGCAATAGCCGTTAACAGGATTGGACGCAAACGAGTTACCCCAGCCTGAAAGACTGCCTTTTCAAGACTATGACCTGCTCGCCGATATTCAATAATAAAATCAATAAGCAGCAGTGAATTACGCACAACGATGCCGGCTAGCGCGATAAATCCGATCATTGATGTCGCGGTGAAATATTGCCCCATAATGGCATGACCGGGAAACACCCCGATCATGGTCAGTGGTATCGCGCCCATGACAATGATCGGCAGCATGAATGACTGGAAGTAACCAACCAGCACCAGGTAGATCAGTATCAGGGCGACAGCAAAGGCCGCACCAAGGTCGCGGAATACATCCAGAGTCAGTCTCATCTCACCATCCCAGCGCAGAGTATATTCTCCTGTCTTAGGTCCTGAGACAAAATTTTGTACAAGGTCAATTCCCCCTGGCAGCGGGTGACTATCAAGGTAGTTTTTCATTTTCATGATGGCATAGATCTGAGAAGTCGAAGCCAGCTCGCCAGTAACGTAAACCACTGGGACCTGGTCCTTGTGAAATATCGGCTTGTCAGCAATGCGCTCACGAACTTCGGCAATCTCGGAAAGCTGGATTTTCTTCCCCTGTGCAGTCAGGAAGAATATATTTTCCAGGTCGGACTGCTGTACTCTGTTGGAGGCTGATATCTGGAAACGTATTGCTACTGGTTCTCTCTCGCCAGGAATATGTACAGTGCCTGCTGAAAATCCACCGATAAAAGTATTCAGGGCTCGTGTAATTCTTGCCGCAGGAATTCCTGCCAGTGCCGACTTTTCACGATTGATGTGTATTTCATACTCCGTCACATCATCCGTCACACTATCATCAACATCGACAACGTCTGCAGTGTTATTGAACACCTCCTGACGAATTTCTTTTGCAATGCGACGAAGTTCTTCATAATCCGGACCGTACAGCTCTGCCAGTAAGGTTGCCCTGACAGGTGGGCCGGGTGGGTCTTCAACCAGTTTAATATTGGCGCCAGTTTTGGTTGCCAGATCCAATATAGCAGGCCGCAGCTGCTGAACTATATCGATCGATGACACAGAGCGGTTGAGCTTATCGGTCAGATTGACGCGCACTTCGGCAACATGTGCGCCCTTGTTCAGTCCGCTGCCACGCAACAGGCCGTTGAAATCTGCAACACCACTTTTACCGATGGTTGTTTCATAATTGATAACGTGGGGATTGCCGCGAACAATATCACCAACAAGCCTGGCGACCCTGTCGGTGTTCTCAAGACTGCTGCTTTCCGGCATATCAATGGTTATGTTGAAGGTGTTGGTGTTATTTTTAGGCAACATCTTGAATTTTACCTGGTCATAGACTGGCAGCAGGAAGACTGCAAGCAACAGTGCAACGACTGCCAGCAGGAACAGCCGTCTGTTTAGTGGCTTTGCAGCCAGTTTTTTGAATATTGCCCCGTACAGACGTTCAGGAACCCCGTTTGAGTGATCGATTGCGTGCGAGGATGCAGCATCGGCGGACGTTTTCAGCCATTTGTTCGCTGCCCACGGCGCAACAGTATATGCAATAGCCAGTGAGACGATCATGGCAACCGGGACATAGAATGGAATCGGCGCCATGTATGGTCCCATCATGCCGGTAACCCAGAACATCGGCAGAAATGCCAGGATAACGGCAAAGGTGGCAAGATTGGTTGGTCGTCCAATTTCACTAACAGCATGAATGGCAGACCGCATCCGGTCTTTCGTTCCATGGCTATAGTGCCGATATATATTCTCGATGACTACGATAGAGTCATCGACCAGCAAGCCGAGAGAGAGAATCAGCGCAAAAAGTGTAATGCGGTTAATACTTTGGTCTGCAACATATCCAATCGCCAGAGTAATAAACAGGATCAGCGGTATCGTCATCGTAACAATTGCTGCAGCACGCCAGCCTAGCGAAATAATCAACAATAGAACCACTGTCGTAATGGCAATGGCGAGATGTTCAAGCAATATGTTTACCGCTGCATTTGCCCGGGCGCCATCATCGCGGGTTATGTTAACGTTGATGCCTGCAGGAATGATCTGAGAACGGATTTCATCAAGTTTTTCCAGAACGTCTTCGGCAACCGTGACCGCGTTACTGCCTGAACGTTTTGCAATGGCAATGCTGACAGCAGGGCTTTCATAGTTCAGTGGCCTTGTGCCGGAAAAAGCAGGGCCGGCAGCAAACCGGTGCTGTTCTGTGATTTCTGCCGGACCATCGGTGATAGTGGCGATGTCGCCGAGATACACCGGTTTGTGCTTATACAGTGCGACAACCAGCTTGCCCAGGTCATCGGCATTTTGCAGCATGCCACCGGCACGCACCTGCCTGACAGTGTTGTTTTTCACCAGGGTGCCGGATGAAGAGCGCACATTCGTTGCATCAAGGATGTCTGTAATCTGTGACAGGCTGACGCCTAATGACTTCATTTTGTCCAGCTCAAGCTCGACATTGATGGTTCGTGGCCGACCGCCATGCAGATAGGATACGGAAGTACCGTCTACGCGGCGTAATACTTCCATTACTCGATTGCCAACACGGCGAAGTTCACCATCGTCGATGGTATCTGATGATAGCGAAATCGTAAGAATAGGAACATTATCAACATCAACTGGTTTTACTAATGGCTGCTCTGTACCGGGCGGGATGCGATCGATATTGCTCATAATGTGGTCATACAGCTTGACCAGTGAATCTTCCTTGTCTTCTCCAACATTGAACTGGACGGTCACTACGCCCATAGAGTCTGTCGCTATACCATAGGTATGCTCAACACCGCGCATGCCCTGCAGAATGCTTTCCAGCGGCTTGATGATTAATTGCTCGACTTCATCAGGGGTCGCACCGGGCTTTGCAACAATGATATTGGCTGCCGGTACAATGATCTGTGGATTTTCCTCACGGGGAGTGATGAGAAATGCAGTAATACCTGCAAGAAAAGCAAATATAATGATCAGCACGGTCAGGCGGCTGTCGATAAAAAACTTCGCAAGCTTGCCGGCTACGCCAAGGTTATTATCTATGTTCTCATTATTTGTCACTATTGAATCCTCATCTATTCTTTCGTCAGCTTAACCGGGCTACCGTCATAGATAGACTCGTAAGGCCCTGTCAGAATTTGTTCGTTTCCCGTCAGGCCGCTGCTGATCGATACTAAATCACCATTGTTTTTCCCTGCTTTAACCATACGAAAGCGGGCCTGATTATCATCAGAAAGGATAAAAACTCCTTCCGTTCCTATGTGCTTAACGATCGTGTTACCGGGTATTAGTATTGATCCGTCATCAAGAATCTCAGCGGGTATGACACTCTGTTGAATAACCGGCAGAGCGACTTCTGGAGTGGCTTCAGGTCCCGAGTTATGGCAGCCGGCAAGCATCAGTGCACTGCCAGTGAGTAGTGCTGATTGAAGAAAGCTATTCAGCCGTTTTTTATCTTTCATTTCTTCGCCTCATCAAAATCATCCATTGCAAACTGAAGTTCAAGTTTGCTTGCTTCAAGTAAAAGCTGAGAATTCAGTGATTCAGATCGGCTTTTCATCAATGCCTGTTCTGCCTGCAGCAGATCGATCAGAATAGTCCTGCCTTCACCATATCGAGCGTTGACAAGGGAAACGGCTTGCTTCGCATCGGACAGATTGGCCCTGGCGAGTTTAAGCCTGTTCTTTCCTTCGTTAATTGAAGCAAGGGCATTACGCACTTCCTTGCGAATTTCCAGTTCCTTACCTGCTTTTTCCGCCTGTAGCTTATTGCTTTCTTCGCGAGCTGCACTGACACGGCTCTTATTGGAACCACCTGAGAAAAGATTGATCTTTGCTACTGCGAGTACACCCCATGAAAGTTCATCCACCAGTGGGTCATCAGCGTACAGGCTGCTGCGAGCTTCGAGCCCGAGCTGCGGTTTCGACGCACTGCTGGCAATACGTGTGCGGGCCTCGGCTGCATTGATGCTTTGATCGCTGGCCTTGAGGTCATTGCGGTTTGTTAGCGCTATGGACTCTGCGAAACTGGTCTCCGGCAGGACGATCGCTTTGCTGGCCGGTGGCAAAGGCTCAACACTAATATCTGCATCTAGATCCTTGCCCATGACCTGCTTCAAGCTATTCAATGCCTGGGAGTATTGTCTCTCAGCCTGGGAGATAACACCTTTATCCGACGTGTAATAAACCTTCGCGGTCAGATTGTCAGAGGCAACTGTTCGATTTTCATCAAACAGCTGCTGGGTTGTTTTGACATGTTTCTTTGCTGAATCCGTGCTGCTGCGGGCAATATTTATTGCCTCCCTGGCAGCTTGTGCGAGTAAGTATGCTCGCTTGACCTGGTAGATTACGCTGGACGTTGTGCGATTGTGCTGTGCCTCGGCCGAGGCATAGTTTGCGCGCGCTTCGTCTATATCAGCAGTCACCTTGCCGCCGGTATACAAAGGCAGCTTTAAAGAAAGGCTGGCAAAGTAATTATCGGAAGCTCCCGGGTTGTTCAGAGTATCGGGATCAAAATCTTCAACGACTACACTGCGGTTATTGAGTTTGCTGCCAAATGAAACTAGTGGGTTATCTGAATAGACCAGGCCATAATCAAGGTCAATTACAGGCAGCTTGCCTGCCTCTGCCGTTTTGATTTGTTCGCTGCTGGCACGCATGCTGGAGGCTGTTCCCTTTATTACAGGGTTGTTTTCAAGCGCATAGGCGACGGCTTCATTCTGGCTGATTTCTTCAGCCCATGCTGCATGAGAAAAGGCAACTGCAAAAGTTGCAATAGACGCAAAGCGTAATAATTCATTCATTTTCATCGACAAATACTCTGTTGTTTAGCAACTAGGTGTGTCATTAAGGTACCGGGGCGGTCAAAAAATCAAAGCCCCCCAAACTAAAAAGAATATTAGCAAATACTTATATATTAGCTAAGTGATATAGTCACAGCAGAAGGAGAATTAGATAATATTGCTTATTTCTGAAACGTATTTGCACGGTCATTCATTAGCGTCAAAAGACCACCCGTCTGGACATATGTGAACAGGA
>JARFQI010000077.1 GCA_029287855.1 Arenicellales bacterium
TCACTATTGCGCGACGGCAAGCCGAGCAAGGAAATGGCTGACATCCTTTTGGTGACAGAGGCAACAGTCAAGGCGCACCTGACAGAAATCTACCGCAAGCTGAATGTCCGTAACCGCACGCAGGCGGTGCTATTGGCCAAGGAGCTGGAACTTCCCGAGGCTTAGGCAACGGATTCAGGTTGAATCAGGGTCCGGTCTCGGCGGCGAGCTTACGGTCGATAAATGCGGCCTGCAGTGTGGCACGCAGTTTGGCGGGTTCAACGGGCTTTGCCAGATACTTAAAACCGAGTAACAAGGTATCTTGCTCCAGCTGCTGGTCCTGTTCGGCGGTCACAATGACACCAAGAAAACTGTCGTGTTTACTCTGGTAGTTTTTTAGCAGATCAAGGCCCTTGTTCCCATCGCTTAGCTGGTAATCCATCAGCACAACATCAAAATCCTGCCCATCTTCCGTCAGCTCATCAAACAGGTTTGCATCCTGCAGACAGGTGACATGGCCACCCCACCTTTGCAGTACAGTCTGCGTGGCGTTAAGGATTTCCCGGTCATCATCGACGCACAGTATCTGAATGCCTTCCAGCCATCGTTTCTGAAAGGTCTGGTAGTCATAGGTATCGGCCTTGACGGCCTTTGCCGTACATCTGGGTACAGTGATACTAAAACAGCTGCCTTTCCCAGGGGCGGACCTCATGTTGATTTCATGTCCCAGTAAACCGGCCATGCGCTCGCATATCGCGAGTCCCAGGCCGGCACCTTCACTGCTTTCCTTTAGTTGCTGAAATTCCTGAAAGATAGCGGCTGCGTGCTCATCAGGTATGCCGATACCGGAATCACGCACCTCGATGCGAATATTATCCCCCTCGCGACGACCCACAACTATTACTGATCCCTTTTCAGTATAACGAACGGCGTTGGATACATAATTCTGTAGCACACTTCGCAAAAGAGTAATGTCGCTTCTGGTGCCCATTGATGTGGGCACCACGCGTAAGCGAATATTTTTTTCAGCGGCAAGAACACTGAACTCATTATCGATAGCAGTAAAGATTTGCTGTAGTGGAAAACGTGAGATGTCCGGCTTCATACTGCCAGAGTCGAGTCTTGATATATCGAGCAGGGCCTTCAACAGAGACTCTGCTGTTGTTAATGCTGACAACGCGTTTCTGGCCAGGTTCTCTTTGTCGGAATCACCTTCCACGGCAAGATCTTCTCGTAGTGCGCTCATGTATAGTTTTGACGCGCTCAGCGGTTGCGTGAGGTCATGGCTGGCAGCTGCAAGGAAATGTGTTTTACTTTTGGTGGCGTCTTCAGCACGTTGTTTGGCCTCCTGAAGTTCAAGGTTTACCATGGAAAGCATTTCTGTTCTTTCATCGACTTTACGTTCAAGGTTGAGGTTGGTGGCTTCCAGTTCATATTCAGCCTGTTTAAGCTCGGTAATATCGGTAAATGTTGTGATAAAGCCACCGTCCGGCATTCTTGCCCCTCGTGTTTGAATAACACGGCCATCCTGCCAGTGGCGGACAAAGCTATAGGGTTGTCCATGTCGTAGGTAATTCATACGTTTATGAATTTCATTTTCATGCTGTGACCTGGGTATGCTGGACATGCTGCCCAGTCCATGTTCTGCGTTATAACGGATAACATCCTCGATAGGCTTGCCTGGCTGCAGGAAGTTATCAGGAAAATCAAACAGCTCAACATAGGTACGATTCCAGGCCGTAAGGCACTGGTGTTGATCTACAACACTGACGCCCTGGTTGATGTTATCAATCGCTGTCTGAAGAATTTCACGGTTAAATTGTATTGCCTCGCCCGTGGTGCTGAGTAGATGAAAAAGTTCATCTTCACTTTCGATGTCTGATGCAGCGGTCCTGATCAGATGTTCTGCGGTTGCGCCACCGATGCTGCTGGTTAACAGGTGTTCGGCCTGCTTGATAATTTCCTGGTCTGCGAGTTTTCCAGAATTTACGTCGACATCATAACCGTGTTCAAGGAAGAAACGACGCGTGCGGTCTTCTCCGGTAAACCGGCTACATAACTCGAACAGGTCCTGGATACGAAAACTGATTCTAGTTCTATGTGACTGTGCCGAAGGCTTGTCAGACTGCTCTACATAGGCACTGGCCTGTAGCTTGTCGGTAAAGTTTGCCTCTGCACGCAATGATATAAAAATATAAAAGCTGATGTTGAATAACAGGCTCCAGAATACGCCATGCGTTAAATAGTCATCAAAGCCGATGCCGAACAATGCCTGTGGGCTCAGCCATGCAACGCCAATAAATCCACCGGTCAGAAAATCCGCCGGCAGGAAGGGGGCATGGGACAGCGATGGGAGTAATAATGTGTATAACCAAATGATGAAACCGGCAGTCATGCCCCAGAAAGTGCCATTGCGGTGTGCTTTCTTCCAGTACAGACCGCCGATAATGGCGGGCATGAACTGTATGGCGGCAGCGAACGACAGCAGGCCGATGCTATACAGTGGCCTGTTGCTGGCGGCGACCTGGTAATAGCCGTAGGCCAGTATCATCAATATCAGGATCGTCGTTCTGCGGATAAGTAGTAGTGTCTTGGAAAAATCCTGCCCGTGTTCGGTTTTTTTATAACGCAGGATGAGTGGAAAAATCAGGTCATTGGATACCATGGTGCTGAGTGCGATTGCAGCGACGATAACCATGCCGGTGGCTGCCGAGAAACCACCGATATAACTGACCACAGCAATAAAGGTATTGCCATCGATCATTGGCAGTGACAGTACAAACAGGTCGGCATTTTCGCGACTTTCCAGAATCTGGATGCCCGCAGCTACAATCGGTATCACTGCAATACTGAAAATCAGCAGATAAACAGGGAAGCCCCATCGCGCGGTATTAATTTCATCTCCCTTTCCCTCTACTGCCATGACATGAAACTGGCGTGGCAGGCAGATAATTGCGGTGGCTGCCAGCAATGTTCGGGTAATAAAAGCGGTAGATAGTTCCCAGTCGCGAAACGGTGAAAACATAATTGCCAGGGGATCCGGTGCACTGTCACTATGCAGGCTGATGTCGAAAATCATAACAACGGCCAGTGACGCGATGATACAGAAAGCCAGCAACTTGATAATGGATTCCAGAGCAATGGCATGCATCATGCCCCTGTGGTGTTCGCTGGCATCAATCGTGCGTGCACCAAACAGTATCGCAAAGATAGCAAGGATGATGCTTAGTACAAAAGCCGTGTCGAGGTTCCATGATGTACCGCCCGTATTCGACAATGAGCCGGTAAGCTGTTCATAGGCGCCAACGATGGCTTTAATTTGTAGTGATATATAGGGCAGTGTACCGATCAATGCGATGATAGTGACGATTGCAGCAACACGACGACTCTTGCCGTATCGGGTTGATATAAAGTCGGCGATAGTTGTGGTTTTCTGATGTTTGCTTACCGTAACCAGTTTACGCAGGAATGGCGTAAAAACCACGAAAACCAGTATCGGTCCCAGGTAAATTGCAAAATAGTCCCAGCCATACGTTGAGGCATTACCAACGGCGCCAAAATAAGTCCATGAGGTGCAGTAGATGGTAATTGATAATGTATATATCAGCGGCTGGTATCGTGAATATTCGTCCACCGGATGCTGATCTCCCCGATACGCAATATAAAACAGGATTGCGAGATAGATCATGGTGCAAAGAATAACGATATCTTGACTAATCAAGGTAAATCTCTATGGCAGTGTAGTTATTGATAAAACTCTGGTATCCAGCGATAGCGTCTTTGGGGCAGATTATGGCCTATTTTTTCGATTATTGTTGCGTGTCTTAAGAATAATCATTGGCAACATGACTACACGGCTATACCAGGCGTTGCTGGAGATACTATAGCCCCGCATACAAGTATTAACATTCTTCTATTCTCACTATTGAATAATACAAAGAATATCAATACTTAACTATCGCTGCACAAAGTACAGCCAGACAAGTCAGGCTGACTCTTTAGTTATCTATTCAGGTGCTGTAATGGACACGACGCCAGGTCAACGATTCAGACTAGCAGTTACAGATGAAAATCCATTCAGCGTGTTGAAGCGATTAACGCATATCACACAAGGCTGGCAGAGGCTAGTGGATAAAAGTCCCTGTATGAATAAGGAAGCAGTGTTGGGACTATAGTGCACGGACTCATAATCCCTTGATCCGGGGTTCGAGTCCCTGTGGTTCTACCAACATCAGTGTCAGGTTTTAACCCGGCCTTTTTTTATCCAATACACTTCCCTATTCACTAAGGAACCGGCTATTATTTATAGCGATGGAAGAGCTAAAAGATAATTTTTTATTCACAAGACTGACCCCGCAACAGATTGAGCGGGTGTCTTCTCTTGCAGAACGAATAACTCTTGCCGAAGGGTCACACCTATTTGAGCAAGGTGATGATGCAAAACGATTTTTCCTGGTGACGTCTGGCCAGATAAAATTGTTTCGACTGTCAGCTGATGGTAATGAAAAGGTGATTGAAATTTTTACTGCTGGACAAACCTTTGGCGAAGCACTGATGTTTCTTGAACATCCACGCTACCCAGTTTGCGCCAGCGCCCTGATAGACTCAGAAGTTATCTCACTTAACTCAAAAGATTTTGTCTCTATGCTGAGAAAGTCCATCGATACCTGCTTTCTGCTGATGGGCGACATGAGTCAAAGGCTACACGGACTGATAAAAGAAATAGACGACTTGAGCCTGCAGAGCGGCACCCGCCGAGTAGCATCGTACCTGATCAACCTTGCTGGCCAGGGCAGTGATAACTTCGAGCTTGATATACCAAAAGGTGTCATGGCATCACGCCTGTCATTGAAACCAGAAACCTTCTCTCGCATCATACGTAACTTGCATGACAAGAATATCCTCACTGTGACGCGGAAGAATATAGTTATACATAATCGTGAAGGATTACAGGCTATCGCTGATGCCTGTGAGCTATAGTCCACTAAAACCCCTTCGCTAGCTTTATTCTCTGGAATTCATAAACAAAAAAGTCCTGTACCCAGTTTATAACGGAGCCATAAACAGCGGGTACAGGACTTTGTGCCAGAAACACATTCCGCATCATCCTTGATGTCGACAGCGAATCATATGATTCGGAGTATGCTTACTGATATCCATATCAGCCAGGTCTGCATTTCCACGGCACAGCAGGACTTTACACAAACTCTATCAATAAAGATGTGACTTATTCACGTTTTGGGAAAAAAACTGTTTTTCTGTTTTAACTTTGACATGAATTTATTACTTTTCTCAATTGTGCTGGCGCATTGCCTTGTTTTTCGCTCTTTTGGGGCGAGTGACGCTTCTTATTGATCTTCGATTGTATATTTTTGTCATGGGCTTCGCCCTTTATGGGCGAGTATCTTTTCTTTCCTGTAGCCAAAGAAAAGATACCAAAAGAAAAGCTACCCAACATACTCGCCCTGCGGGTTCCCTGTGATGCTCGAATGAGTCGGCGGGATGTGAAACTCGCTGCGCTCAGACAGTCACATGCCGAAGTCTCCGGCTCATCCTGTGCTTCTCGGCGGACCTGAACGGGAGGTTTAAAATCAAGATCACAGATAAAAGATAAACTAATTTTCGTCATTCCGGCAGGCTTCTAGCCGCAATCCATTCTTTAAAGATTCTGGATACCGGCCTGCGCCGGTATGACGGTTGTGTGGTCGGGAGGATTGTACTTTCGTGTCAGGTATTACCGACCCGGTGTTGACCTGGATTTTGATCTTATAACCCCTTTTGTGCTGTCGAGCACTGGATGCTTAGAACGGATTAGGGCGAGGACTGTCTGAGCGATAGCGAGTTCCGCAGTACCCGCTCTAAGCTGAAACGCACAGAGCCGCCGAACTCCAACACGGTAGGATGGCCTTCATAAAAGTCACTCGCCCATAAAGGGCGAAACACGTGGCCATGGGCCAGTACAAAAGACAAAAAGAAATAAAAATTAAAAAAACCTGCCCTGTAACGGCAACCAACCCAACAACCTACTCCGGAGATTTCTGGTCTTCCCTGATGGGTTGATTCAACAAGTCCCATGCCTCATCACCATCCATTTCATTATCATCAGCATCAAACAGTGGCTGATCATAATCGTTCCAGCCTTTGATTCCTGTCTTCAATGAAACGACTGAACGGTACCCCATCAATTGCATAACTGAACATGCGAGAACACTGCGGTAGCCGGAACGGCAGATTACAACTATGTCCCTTTCGCGAGCAGTAACCAGCTCAGGTTCTGTTTCTTCATAATCATAATCACAGGCAGATTCAAGCACACCTCTCGGCACGCAGAGAGAGTTCCTGATATGGGCCATTTTAAATTCATCGGGTTCCCTTACATCAAGGAGCAATGGAGCATCCGCTTCCAGCATTTCAGTAAGATCCCATGGCATGATCTCGTTTACCCTGTTGTGCTCAGAATCCAGGCACGCCTGAACCAGTGCCTTATATGTTTTGCTAATCATTTCAACCTCGAGATTGTTTTAGATATTTTAGCTGTATCCACCGTGCAAGCAAACCATATGACTATTATAGCCCTGGGCCACAAAAGAAAAACGGGCACCCTGCAGGTGCCCGTTAACGGTATAGATTTGTGACAGCTCTTATAAAGTTTTCTAATTACTGACTTACTTCTTCACAGCCTTCTTTTTAGTCGCGTTCTTCTTAAGTGCTTTTTTCTTTACTGCCTTTTTCTTTGTAGCTTTCTTTGCAGCTTTTTTCTTCACAGCCATCTTCTTTACTGCCTTCGTGGTCTCTGACTTATTCTTTAATGCCTTTTTATTTGTAGCTTTATTTACTGCCTTTTTCTTCACAGCCTTTTTCTTCACAGCCTTCTTCTTTACTGCCTTCTTCTTTACTGC
>JARFQI010000091.1 GCA_029287855.1 Arenicellales bacterium
ATACTTAACATCAAACAAGACATGCTTAGGCTTTCCGAAACCACGAATGGCATCCACACCCATGTCAATAAACTGTTGATGTGAGACAGTCAGAACAATGGCATCATAATTATTTAGCACGGGCTCACTTACTGGCCTGAAACCATAGACATCACTTGCTTCATCAGCATCCACCCAGGGATCAAATACGTCTATATTCGCATGCTGCTCTGTAAAACTATTAATAACATCGATAACTCGTGTATTCCGCAGATCTGGGCAATTCTCTTTGAAAGTGAGGCCCATAATGAGAATATTCGAGTCCACAATATGTATTCTGGACTGAGTCATGATGCGAGTAATCTGGTCAACAACATAACTGCCCATGTCATCATTGATACGTCGTCCTGCGAGTATCATCTCCGGATGATAGCCGATTTCAATAGCCTTATGGGTCAGGTAATACGGGTCCACACCGATACAATGGCCACCAACCAGGCCGGGGCGAAATGGAAGAAAATTCCACTTGGTTCCAGCCGCCTTGAGAACCTCTTCAGTATCGATGCTCATTCTTTTAAAGATCATCGCCAGCTCGTTAATCAATGCAATATTGACGTCCCTCTGGGTATTCTCAATGACCTTTGCGGCCTCGGCCACCATCACGCTACTTGCCTTGTAGGTGCCTGCAGTAATTATCTTTTTATACAGGTCGTCCACAAAATCTGCTATTGCTGGTGTGGATCCGGAAGTCACCTTTTGAATACTGGTAACACCGTGTTTTTTATCTCCCGGGTTGATGCGCTCAGGCGAATAGCCGATATAAAAATCGCGATTAAATTCAAGCCCGGACTGCGCAGCCAGTATCGGGACACAGACTTCCTCGGTGGCGCCAGGGTAGACGGTTGATTCGTAAATAACGATATCATCGCGGGAAAGAAATCGTCCAATCAGTTCACTGGACTTGCGTAATGGTGTCAAATCCGGGTTTTTATGCCTATCTATCGGTGTCGGCACGGTCACGATATAGACATTGGCCTTGGCGAGCTCTTCGCTATCTGATGTATATTGTAACTTTGAAGCTGATTTCAGAGTTTCACTATCAACCTCAAGGGTCCTGTCCTGGCCTACTGCCAGTTCCTTTATCCGGTTGCCATCAATATCAAAACCGATGGTATTGAAATGTTTGCCAAACTCTACAGCTAGCGGCAACCCAACGTAACCGAGGCCGACAACTGCGATTGTTATTTTTTGAGGATCCATAGAGTCTCCAGAATAGGAATACAAAATCCTTATTATAGCAGTTAGATTCGAAATCGCGACAAAGCCATTCAGTGTTTCTTGCTGCTACAAGTAGTTGTTTATGCTACATACAAGCGTAAAATGCGCTAAACCTTCTTGCTGGAGCACAGAATGCCTTACCATCCCTGTCCTGTCGTAAAAGTATCACCGCCAACAAATTCCCAAAATAGATGAAAATTCTCCACACAGAGTCCTCTCTCGGTTATGGCGGCCAGGAGATGCGTATCGTCAAAGAGGCTCAGGGCATGCAGCAACTAGGGCACGATGTCTGTTTACTGTGTCCGGAAGAGGCACAAATAGGCGAGCTGGCAAAAGATCATGGGCTGACGGTACACATTATGCCTATCGGGAAAAAGCGGCTCAGTGCAGTTTTTTCTCTTTCTAGCTGGTTGAAAGAAAACCCGCAGGACATTATCAATACCCACAGCTCAACTGATAGCTGGCTGGTGGCACTGGCAACACGCATAATGTCAAAGCGCCCTGCAATCATACGTACCCGGCATATCTCAGCACCAATTACCGACAACTTCTCATCCCGGTGGCTGTATACAAAGTCTTGCGACCATATAGTGACTACCGGGGAAAAACTACGCCAGACACTGATCGATATCAATCACTATCCGGCTGAACATATCACATCAGTCCGCACCGGTATTGATCTTAATTATTTCCAACCGGCAGATAAACGGCAGGCGCGAGACAAACTTGGAATTGATAAAGAGGCTTTTGTAGTGGGTATTGTTGCGACTCTGCGAAGCTGGAAAGGACATCGCTACCTGATCCATGCATTCAAACAATTCAGCAACCCATCCAGTATTCTGCTTATCGTTGGTGATGGCCCCCAGTGGGAGGCCCTGCATAGCCTGGTCAGCGACCTTGGCCTTCAGAGCCGCGTCATTTTTAGCGGACGCCAGAATAATATTGCCGAGTGGATGAATGCAATGGATATTTTCTGTTTGCCCTCCTATGCTAATGAAGGTGTCCCACAGGCATTGATGCAATCGCAGGCTTGTGGCATACCAGCTATTACGACTCTAAATGGAAGCATTAATGAGGCAGTTATTGCAGGGGAAACGGCAATTATTGTTGAACCGCAGGACAGCAATAGCATTCTTGCCGCACTTGAAGCAATGTACAATGATAAAGATAAGCTGAAAGCCATGTCAGAGGCCGCAAACCTGAACGCTAAAAAGCAATTCTCCATTAATCAGATGATCAACAGTATGACGACTATTTTTTCAGCAGCAATCGATAGAAAATGCAAAAAATGAGCTCAGCCAATCTGCGCAAGTACGAACTATTCTGCATCTCATTTCTGGTTCTGATAATGCCCAGCCTGGAGGCAGCGAAAACCCTGTTCTGGTTTCTCTATCTTGTCATCTACCTGGTCAGGCGGTACCAGGACGGGAATCTCTCGCTAGTACCTCGACAACCGGTAAATATCGCCATTACGCTTTACCTTCTTGTGACATTAATCAGTACTTTTGTGAACTGGCCATTTGACAACGGATTCAAGGGCTTTGTTGATGAGTTTCGATTCACCACCCTGTTTCTTTGTCTCTATAGTGCCGGTTACAGCGCCAGGGAATACCGTCAGATTGCTATCTTGATCATCATCGGCGTATTGGGTGGACTTGTGTATGGCCTGGTAGAATTTTTACTGCAGATACGTACAGACTTCCAGTTCCATTCAGCTGGCATTCTGACCCAGTCCTCCATTTATCTTGGTATTGCCATCGTGCTTAATGCCGGCTTACTGCTTGATAAAGATAATGTTCCAGACAAACTAACAAACTTTCTTAAGCTGTCCCTGTTAATCCAGGTTATTGCGCTGCTTTATATGGGCAGTCGCGGCAGCATGCTCGCTATTGCCCTGGTCTTCGTCCTGCTGGCTGTCCTGGCCCTGAATATCAGGACTGTTCTGAGCTTGTTAGCAGGTCTGGCGGGTATCATCGTGCTGTTTTCTGTGTTCATCCAGGTCTTTCCAGATAACGTTTTCAGCAAAGACATTTTCACCCAGTACTCCATCGAGCGCATCAAGGAATCAGATCATCAGCGTTTAGCTGCATGGCAGATAGCTATTGCTAAATTATCAACCGGAAAAGATATGGCATGGGGCGTAGGACCACGTAATTACGATTCCATTAATGAGATGGAATTTGTCACACAAAATGAAAACTTAATGCAAATGAAAAAATATAGCCACGCACACAATCTATTCCTTACGCAACTAATAGAGCAAGGCATTATTGGACTACTTGCCGAGCTCTATTTTTTCTTGCTGGTGCTGCTGAAAATCATAGCGATCTGGCGCTCTGACCCTGATCATTCACCTGGCTGGGCGTGGTATGGAGGGATAGGCGGTTTTGCCATTCCACTGATCGCGGGATTATTCAACACACCGTTTTATCAGGAACATGCAATGCTGGCGATGCTGGTAATGGGGATGATGTTTGCAGTTTCAAAAGAAATAGCCGACAGGAAAGATATTAGAGTAAAGAGTTCGTGATATCAGAATCCAATATAATAAAGCTTGAGCTTACATTACTGGGATTATTTGTTTTTGTGCTACCCAGCCTTGAAACGCCAAAAATCATCTTCTGGGCAATGTACATGCTGGTCTTTGTTGTGCGGCGTTTCCTGATTAATGATATGCCTATCAAGCAGCCTGATAGAATAACAACGTCAGTGATCGCACTATTCCTGGTAAGTCTTTTCAGTACGTTGATAAACTGGCCACTGGAAAAAAGTTTTAGTGGACCATTTGATACTCTTAGTTTCTGCGCACTTTTTCTTTGCCTCTATCATGGTGGTTATACAGGCAGGCAAATTAAATCTATTGCATTGATAATGCTGGCAGGTGTGCTGACTGGTTTAACATTTGGACTTATTGAATATTCCAGTGGCGTAACATCAGCATTGAGTTTTCATTCTGCTGGAGTAACAACACAATCTTCAATCTATCTAGGCATTGCCATAATGACAGCTTATGGTTTTCAGGCTGATGACACGGAGGATACATTTCTATACATAGCTCTAATGTTTATTGCTCTTTTCCTGATGGGTGTAGCCTTGCTTTACATGGGCAGCAGAGGTGCCATATTTGCAGTCTTAGTTTGCCTGCTTCTAGTACTTGTTCTCAATCGCAGCAAGCGCCTTCTACTAACATCAGCCGCACTTGTCGCTGCCGTCACCTGTGCATCTTATTTCCTGATAAATACCTATCCGACAAATATCAACAACCCGGAATACAGGGAAAGGTTTTCAGTTGAACGATTTAAGAAATCAGATAGTGAACGACTTGAAAACTGGAACATTGCGATAGCCACGATAGCAACGGGGAATAATTTATTCTGGGGTATAGGTCCAAGGAATTATCAGGTCATTGATCCGCAAAAAATTGGCATAAACTCTGCTTTCTATCAGCGCACCAACAAGATGCACCATGCCCATAATCTTTTTCTCACACAATGGGTTGAGCAGGGACTAATAGGCTTGCTTGCGATGCTGGCATTTTTTTTCCTGGTAATATCTCGCTTGCTAAAGAGCTGGGCATATTGCAGAGAAAATCAGCAACAATGGATCTGGATTTCTGGCGCTGCTGCGCTCGTGGTTCCAGTCACTGCCGGTTTTTTCAACACGCCTTTTTATCAGGAGCCTGCAATGCTGGCGATGCTGCTGATGGGTGCCATGTTTAGCCAAACGCGTAACGCCGTCTGATTCTATTGTTTTCCCTGTAAGGCGATTAACTTTGCATATTTTAGAAAAGTATTCTGGCAGCCTATAAGAATATGAATAAGTCCCGGCATCCCATCAAGGAAGCCCAGGCGTAACAGGTAAAACTTGATAAACCGGTACAGTGGATTTAACAGCAGCTTACCAGCCCCCGCATGTTTACCTGCCTTAAGCATTTCCTCTGCCTGCAGACTGGTATAAAGATTTTGTTTTTCCAGGTAGCGCTGCAGTGAGGTTGCTGAATCATGCAGAAGATCACCCTGTAGAGTAGCGGGCGTAACAGTACTCTGTACGAATTCATGAACAGGCGCGTCACTCCAATGAGCAAACTTACGATTGAAAAGACGTATACTCAAATCAGGGTAGCCTTCGCCATGCCTCAACCAGCTCCCCATAAAACGGTTGCATCTTGGGAACTGATAGACCTGGTGTAGTGGATTCTCGAGTTCAGTCTGTATCGATGCCGCAAGTTCGTCTGTGACGCGTTCGTCCGCATCCAGACACAGCACCCAGTCATGCTTTGCAAGTTCTACGGCTCTCTGCTTCTGTGGACCAAAACCTAACCAGTCCTGGTGGATGAACTTTGCTCGGTGTTTGACTGCGACATTCTCAGTTTCGTCATCACTTCCTGAATCAAGTATGATTATTTCACTGACAAATGATAGAGAGTTCAGGCAGTCTTCAAGCTGCCCGGCGGCATTGTGTGTAATAATAACCGCCGACAGGGGTGTATTCATTGTAAAATCGCCTTTAATAATTCATGAACAAGCATATTGTTTTTAAATCTGCCATTTCAATGTAAACACTTCGCAATGGCCAACTATTCCGTGCGAATCTTTCCTGATATGACAAATAGTAAGTATCAAGCAGGTAGAGCCGGTAAACACAGGGACACACTTAAGTTTCCAATCAGCTACTATTCCCAGAGTCTCGCATAATCACCTAATCTAAACATATCCCGAATGTTAAAGCTCTATTCCCTGTTACTGCCACTGCTCATCCCTGTAGTCATTCTACATCTGCTATTGCGCGGGTTAAAGAATCCTGATTATTTCAAGAGATGGGGCGAACGCTTTGGATTTAACGATCTCACACCGGATTCTCCTGTCATCTGGGTTCATGCTGTCTCCGTTGGTGAAGCACGTGCTGCAGTTCCTCTGATCAATGAACTGTTGAGTCGTTACCCGGATATTTCGGTACTGGTGACGACAATGACTCCTACCGGATCGGCCGAGGTATTAAGACAATTAGGTGGTCGTGTTCTCCATTGTTACGTACCCTATGACCTTTCCTGGTCTGTCAAGCGTTTCCTTGACAAGCTCAAGCCCTGCCTTGCTGTTACTCTTGAAACAGAGCTGTGGCCTAATATATTCAACGGCTGTGAACAACGAGGTATTCCGATTGTAGTTGCCAATGCACGTATGTCCGAATCATCTATGCGCGGGTATCTTCGTTTCGAAAAATTGACCCGTGTGACATTAAGCAAGGTTTCACTTATTGCCGCCCAGTCACGCGCAGATGCCCGTCGCTTACGGCGCATGGGCGCACCAAAAGAGATCATTGCTATCACCGGCAGCATCAAGTTTGAAATTAAATTACCTGCCAGCCTGCGTGAAGCAGCAGAATCTTTACGCCGGGACTTCGGAAGTATGCGTCCGGTCTGGATTGCCGCCAGCACTCATGACGATGAAGAAAAGCAAATACTCGTTGCCTTTCGGGAACTGCGACGCACATATCCCGACCTACTCCTGCTGATTGTCCCACGGCACCCTGAACGCTTTGTGCCTGTCGCAAAAATAAGCCGCCGTGATGGTTATAAAACTGTGCTTAGAAGCGAGCTGAGAGGTCCGGTTGATGATGATATTGAAGTGATCATTGCCGACAGCATGGGAGAACTGCTAAAACTTTATGCCGCTTCAGACGTTGCTTTTGTCGGCGGCTCACTGGTGCCTGTCGGTGGTCACAATGTACTCGAGGCCTGTGCAGTGGGACTGCCTGTTATCTTTGGCCCTCACATGCACAACTTTGATGAAATCAGTCAGCTAACCCTGGACCGCCATGCCGGTAAACAGGTGGAAACCATTCCTGAACTGGTAGCCGCCGTTGCGACGTATCTTGGTGACGCGAACCTGAGGTTTGAAACAGGTGAGAAAGGCAAGAAGCTTGTGCTGCAAAACCGTGGCGCGCTGGAACGTACATCAGAACTTATATTGACATTGGCCGAAAACACCTGCGCTGGTTCAGAGCAGGCTGCTGCCGTTAAAAATTAAAAGTATCTTCCTGCTCTGCGGAGGCCAGGCGCGGTAGCGATGTTTCAAACAACACTTCTTCTACCAGGCTGTGGTCCTGGTTGCGAGTAATCAAGGTTGCAGACATGACAGGCTGATTTCCGACAACAGCGAAAAGCCTGCCGCCAACATTTAGTTTATCAAGCAGGCCTTCTGTGACCGACTGCACTGATCCATTCAATACGATGACGTCAAAACTGCCTTTATTCTGCCACCCATCGAGCACGCTACCTGTTTCAAACTGTACATTTTCCAGGTTTTCTCTAATACCTGACTGCACGCTGTCAGTAGTGTCCAGTGATACAACATTACCGGAAAGATCAGCCAGTAATGCCGTCATGTATGCACATCCCGTCCCAAGCTCAAGCACACGCTCTCCTGACTGCACGTCGAGTGCCTGCAGCATGCGAGCCTCCATTCCAGGAAACAGCATGCAGCTGCTGTCGTTAATCACGATATTCGTATCGGAATAGGCAAGATCCCGCCACGATGGTGGTACAAATTCTTCGCGAGGATACTTGTACATTAGCGCCAAAACTCTGGGGTCTGAAACCTCCCAGGTTCGCACCTGTTGCTTGATCATGTTTTCGCGTGCTTGTTCCTGATTCATAACTTAATCCAATTTGGGGGGCAAAGATTAAAGTTTCTGGTAATAATGTTCAAGCACTAAATTGTCTAGCTGGCAAGTGGCCTGAACTGAAACCTCATACCAGACCAGGATCTAGCGGCTATGAAAGCAGCTCTTGGGCACTTTAACGGGTTAGCTTTTCGCCTGCGCGCTGCTCAACTGCACTTAATGGTGCTCCAGTATCATTCGCCAGTTTCTGATATGCTGCTTTCCGCCCTGCGTTGATTTTCTGAACCAGGCTGTTGACTTCGCCTGATGGTTTTACCGCTGTAAGGTAGCCAGTGGATGTCTCTTTAACAAGCCCCTGTGATTTTGCCTGTGCCAGGTCAAGTGCCGATGCAGGGAGTGCAAACAGGGTAAGCGCAAGCAGCACAGGAGCAATCCAGTGTAATTTATTTCTTAATTGATTTAACATTCTATCTTCCTCGCTATCAGAACAGTCCACTGTCTTTGGTCATCAATTCATCCAGACCCTTATCAATCTTGACACGAATCTCATGCTCAACCTTGACATTAAGGTTTATCGTAATCGGTTCATCCGGCGCCGCCACCTTAACAGTTGGCGTACAGCCAGCCAGTGTTAAAAGTAGAAATGCGCCGGTAAAAACTTTAATCAGGCTTTGTTTCATTTTATTATCCTCGCAGGCGACGCTCTGCTTATTTCAAAGAACTCATATAGTCAGTCGAAGTGTTAAATTATGCTTCATATAGAGCTGTTGTACTAACTATACTGCTATTAATATGAATATAAGCTGAATGATCAGAGGGGTTAGTTTACCGGATTTTCCTGTTTTCTGAAGTACTTCTGGACATTCCTGTCTATGTCCTCGCTGAGACCTTCAGCATAGCGCAACCCTCGCAGCAGCTTGAGAATATTCTGCTGTAATTTCAGATTAAAATGTACCGGGCGCTGCTTGTCTACTTTTGGACTCATACCTTTAAGAGCAAGCATCATCTCCATCTCACCACTTTCATCATAATTGACGTCAATATCAAGCGAATCATATTTCAGATCCTCGATAATGCGGAATACGAATTCAGAACCAACTGCCGACTTTTCAATCTCAGCAGTACCACCTGTTGGCGTGTATTTTATCTGCCCGCCCTGTGGCTGTGAAACAATCTTTCCGTCTGTGATTTTCATTCCATCAGGGCTTAGATTTATCGGCACATAGCCATCAATTCGTCCGGTTGCACTTAGTCCATCTACTTGTTGCAAGGCAACTATCTGTGCCAGATCGAGGCCAACAACCACCAGCACCATGTTATGCCTGTCACTGTTTAAATCGATATCAATATCATTCCCTAAAACTTTACCGCCGAGGAAAGACATGCTCAGGTTGTTCATGGTCACTATCGGTAAATCACCGTTTTTTGTATCCCTGTATTGTAAACGAGCAGATGTCTGCTCAATTGGAATTCCAATATCAATGTCACTCACTGTAAGTTCGGCGAAACCTGCTGACTTTATTGTTGGCAGAATTTCAACACTGTCTTTGTAGTTTAGGCCGGAAAATAATATGCCCTCATAGAATCCTCCTGCATCGCTGACATTTAGATTCATGTTCAGTTTTTCACTGTCCTGTCCTTTGCTGTTCTTCCACCAGCGATACTCTCCGTTGAGAGAGAGGCTGCCTGAGACGAGATCATAAGGTTCTTTCCAGCCCTTCAGCAGGCTGTTGAAAAGTGGTATATCGCTATTGGGATTAATGCCTGAAAACGAATAAGTAGCACGGCCTGTATCAAACTCCGCATTGAAACGGAATTTTGATTGCACTGCACCACTTTGCTTGCTGGACTGACAAAATAATTTTCCTTCAAACTCTGACAGGCTATGTTCAATCAAGTTTTTGATATCCGCACTACAATGATTCAGTGGCAGCAGAAAATCATTATCTTCGACTGTCAGGTTTGCGACGTTAGCGCTAACCGCCCATTGCGATTTGTCGCTATCGGGGCAAACACCCTCTATCTCGACTGGTTCAGCTGATATCTGCATATTACTAATTTCAGCAGCTGGCGCCTTCAGCTGCATGCTAAACCGACAGGCAGCCTTTTCATCACTCTGCGGACTGCTTGCAAGAGCAATATTATTTATCTGCATTTTAGGAACTGTGAGGTTATCGAATCTGACATTATCCAGTATCACGCTGGCTCCGCTTGCGCCAGCTATCTGCACACCTTGTTCAACGATTTTAATCATTTTTGGGAGTTTTACAGTCAGCACTTTTATGTTGCCTGTCTCTTGCGACAGGGCATGCGCCACCATTGACGACGGCTCTGCAAATTCCAGCCTGAAGCCACTATCTGTTTCATAGAGGTTGCCCTGCAGTACGGCTGTCGCTTTTTCCACCTGCCAATCGGCAATATCTCCTTCAATCAGCGAGGCCTGCACGGCGAAACTTTTTTCGCCACTACCAGGCTGGCTGAGATATGAAAATTCTGACTGTAACTGCCCGGACAGCCCATCAACCTCAGAAAACAAGCCTGCAATTCCCAACAGATCTATATTTATTTGCCCCTTAAGTCCATTCGCTTCCTCAGCGGGTAAAACTTTAATAGATAGCGGATGTTTCTCACCCTCAGTTAAGCTATGCAATTGCAGCTCGGCGCCAGTTTCAGATGAGATATCCATCTTCAGCAGATACTCAAGACTATTTCTATCGACAAGCATAATCTCGCCGTTGACATTGTTTCCCTGTTTGAGAATATTCACCGAAGAATTCAGGGACAGAGTGCCATTTTCGTCATAAATTGAAAGCTCATCAATCACAACAGAGCGTGCTGGAATGTATTCGTCCCAGTTAGTTTTCAGCAAGCTCAGCAGTAACATAGGGTCGGGTAATGTCGGCTCATTCTTCTGCCCTGGCTTCCTGTTAACGCGGACCTGTTCAGCGAGGATTGAAATCACTGACCCTGAAATCAGATCAGAAAGCTGGTACTCAGCCTGCAGCCCCTGGAGGTTGATATCCAGCTGTTCGTTTGAAATCTGCAGCCGCCCAACTGCCGTTGACTGCAAACCTACTTTTCCAATCTCAATATCGATGACGGAGAATCCCTGCTGGGTCAGCTGCGAACGCATCACGCTTTCGAGCAAATGCGGCAAACTAAGCCAGAGCAGTGCTAAAACGAGTAAAAAACTCATGATTGCCAGCAATAGCCTGAACAATAATCTCATCGCTTCTCTGTATTGTTTAGTAGATTCTAAGTACGGTATGCTAGTTTGGTTTAAATCGTCCGTTGTGACCAGACGTCTTTTCATATAGATTGCGCGCCATGTCAAAAAAAATACCTGTTGAAGACATCAACCCCTGCATAAAGTGCACGCGGTCATGGTGCTGTACTTATTTTACCCAGCAAATCGACACCCCCCGTTCGCGGGAAGATTTCGATGTTCTGTTATGGCAAATATCACATGAACACACCGAAGCATACAAGGATGAGGATGGCTGGTTCCTGCTGATGACCAATCCCTGTACACATCTGCTGCCAAACGGCGACTGTGGTATTTACGATGTTCGACCAAAAATTTGCCGTGACCATTCCAGTGATAACTGCGAGAAAGATGGCCTCGCCGGTGAAGACGATTTTGAACTCTACTTCAAAGATTATGATGCTCTGCGCAAGTACTGCAAAAAGAAATACAAAAAATGGGACAAGTGGGAGAAGAAGAAAAAATAGCAGTTTTCAGTTTTCAAAAAAATAGTCTTTTCCGAACACCGAAAACTGAACACTGATTTTATCTTTCCTCTTTTACCTTCTTCCTCCGCGCCCTAGGATGAGCCTTGTCAAAGACCTTGGCAAGGTGCTGGAAATCCAGATGGGTATATATCTGTGTTGTTGAAATGTTCTGATGCCCGAGCAACTCCTGCACTGCACGCAGGTCTCCACTGGACTCAAGCATGTGACTGGCAAATGAATGCCTTAACATGTGTGGATGTACGTTTCTGTTCACTCCCTGCCGTATTGCCCAGCCTTTAAGTCTTTTTTCCACACTCCTGGTCGCCAGCCTTCCGCCGCGCCGGCTGACAAACATTGCCAGTTCTGCTTCTGCCGACATGTCTTTGCGAATGGCCAGCCATTGCTGAATAGCTTCGCGAGCATAACGCCCTACCGGCACCACGCGTGTTTTATTGCCCTTGCCAGTCACCCTGGCTTCTCCGGCCAACAGATCTATGTCACCAATATTCAGTGAAACAAGTTCAGACAGACGTAGACCGGAAGAGTAAAAAAGTTCAAGAATTGCCCTGTCACGAACTGTTAGTGGGTCATCACCTTTCAATGCAACCAGCTGCTGCACGGCATCAATATCAAGTGTATCCGGTAATTTTCTCGGGTGGCGTGGCGCTTTTAGCAGGTCAAAAGGGTTAGCGGTGGCATACTGTTCTCTGATCAGCCAGCGGTAAAAACTGCGACAACCAGACAGGATTCGTTGAATACTGCTTCCCGACAGGCCATGCTGGTGCAGACTTCCCAGCCATTTTCGGCCAGTATAATTATCCACCTCAGACCAGTTCCCTATTGCCCGTTTGTCGCAGTAAACCGACAGGCGCAGCAGGTCCTGGTGATAGGCAGCAAGTGTGCGTGGAGAATTTCTTCGCTCGTAGCGCAGGTAATCGATAAACCCGTTTAACTGATTTTGAGCGCTGCTGAGCATCTCAGCCGGTCGGTATGTTAAAAATCATGATGGCGAAGTAAAGCAGCAGAAAATTGCTCACCCAGACGTGACAGGATCAGGGTTCCCATATGTGGAGAAAAACGATCCTGCTCAGACGACCCCAATGCAATCAAACCGATGCGATGCGGTGCATCCAGCGCCAGTAATGCGCATGACTTTATAGTGGATGATTGGTCACCAAACAATGCAGCTGTCAGTTCGTCATCCAGTTCACTATGGCAGCTGCATGAATCATTTCCAAGGGTATCCATTATTGCTGAATAGGTTTTGTCACTGAGCTCTGATGTCTGTAGATCGTCAGACTGATATTCCGGTTTTATGTGGACACTGACCGCGTCTATATCAAAATGCTGCTGCAAGCTTTCAGCTGCACCCTGTAGAAGCTCTTCAATCCCACCGGTAGTAGACAATAGAAGGCTGTAACGGTGGAGCTTTTCTGACAACTCTTCATTTGTACGTGCATTGTTGACAAGTGTAAGCAGCCTGTCTTCCTGCAGCCGGTTCTTTTCGCGTAGCAGTTCTACCTGTCGCTCTATTAGAGACACCATTCCAGAGCCCGTGCCATGAGGAACTTGCATCTTTTCAAGAAGCCCTTGATGCTTCTGCAGCAAGTCCGGGTGTTGCTCGAGGTAGCTGACGACCTCCAGCTCTGACAGTTCTGCCTTGCTATTATCGCTATTGCTGCTGGGTTGTTTGCTCATGATCTCTCCATCTCGTACGAACCCTCATATACATACTCCGCAGGCCCTGTCATAAAGACAGATACGCCCTCTCCTGACCACTCAACGTCCAGTTTACCACCTCGCAGGTTTACTTCCACCGGACTGTCGATTAAACCCTGATTTATTCCTGAAACTACTGCGGCACAGGCGCCTGTACCACAGGCCAGTGTTTCTCCCGATCCACGCTCCCACACGCGAAGATGAATAGTATGACGATCTTTAACCTGCATATAGCCGGCATTTACCCGTTGAGGAAAACGCTGATGATGTTCAATTTCTGGTCCGGTTAGAGAAACAGGAGCCCTGGCAATATCATCAACTATCTGTACGGCATGGGGGTTGCCCATTGACACGGCCGCTATCTCTACATCACCATTGGCAAGCGTGAGCTTGTAGGTGTCCCGGCGCTGCTCGGCAATAAATGGAATCGTTTCCGGTTCGAAGTCTGGTACGCCCATATCAACTCGAACCCGCCCATCATCAAGCAGGCGAGGGATGATGATGCCAGAAAGTGTGCCTACCCGAATTTCTGATTTCTCAGTCAGTCCGCGGTCATAAACGAATCGTGCAAAACATCGGGCGCCATTGCCGCATTGTTCAACCTCGTTACCATCAGCATTGAAGATTCGATAACTAAAATCCATCTCCTCGGATAGAGGTGGCTCAACCAGCAGCAATTGATCAAATCCAATACCAAAGTGACGATCGGCCATTTGCCTGATCATCTCAGCAGAAGCATGAAAATTTTTGTTCAGGGCTTCAATAACAATAAAATCATTACCCAGACCATGCATTTTCGTAAATATTATATTCATCTGATTACTCTACCCTGAGCGAAGCGTGTGGGAAAGGCCGAGCGAATACTTTTCATAAAATGGTGGTTTTCCTGCTAAATCCTTTACCAGTATGGCCATGCGCCTGATTTCGAGCTAACGGCATATAATTTGCTTGTCCAGATAATAGTTGAAACTACTGTTTTAGAGGAGTAGAAATAGAATACCTGGTGTGAACATTCCCATTTAACTTAGTCTAGATTTATCGAGGTTGTTATGAAAAATCATCCGGTACCTGCAATCGGCAAATGGTATCTTGACAATGCAGATGGTCAGCTTTTTGAAATCGTTGCGATTGATGAGGAAGACGATACCATCGAAATTCAGTATTTTGATGGTGCAATAGAAGAACTTGACACCGAACTGTGGACTGAGATGGAGTTAACAAGTGCAGCACCACCTGAGGACTGGTCAGGACCTTTCGATGACCTTGAAGCTGATGACATGCCTGATCCCGACACCCCTGTCGAAGTACAGGAATTCAATCAGTACATTGATGATATTTAAGAAACCGGCAAAGTATTCAGTTTATCCTGCTCGTAACTAAAAACTGAGTACTGAAAGCCGTTATTTTAGTACGCATCGATACGGCCGAAACGATACTCCAGATATGTTGGGTACTTTTTGTAAGCGCCTGACAGTACGTAGTTCATGACACCTCGCAGACGGTGCTGTCCAGTGACAGAATCGAGACGGATTATTTCCTTTCCGTACTGGTCAAAAAATAGTAAAGCCGGGGTATAAAATATCCCCAGCTTTTCTGACCATTGCCGGGCCGTCAGCTGCTCCCCCGATGGTGTGACCACCGGCGTATCTACTTCCACATCAAGCTGGACAGTTTCAAAATTGCTGAACATGTCTATAGTACTGGTATTACCCAGCGGTTCAGTATGCAGAATATCACAGGCATGGCAGCTCTTTTGCTCAAAGAAGACAATCAGTGGTTTTTCAGCCGGGAAGCGACTGCGATCGAGCGCATACGGGGGGGGCTCAAAGAATGGCTGGCTATTTAATTCTTCCTGTTCAAATTTTGCCGGCGGATTCGCCCTGTCCATATATGCCTGCAGTGTTTCCTCTTTGTAAAAACCCTCTACAACATATTTGAGTGCCGCGCGGAACGCGTAGGGCGGATAATAGCCGCGCAGGCGCAATGCTACTTTTCCATCGAGGTCATAAAAGATCAGCGATGGTGTGAAATTTGTCTTCTCGCGTACTGCAAACTCACGTTCCGTCATCGAAACGCCCTGCAAGTCAGTCACCTGCTGGCTACCCCAGATATCCAGTGGAATAACGTCAAAATTCTTCTGAATATACCTGACTATATCGGGTGTTTTTAAATTAACCTCCATCAGGGTCCTGCAGTATGAACAATCTTTCTGGCCAAAATAAACCGCAATCCCTGCTTTTTTTTCCACCCCGGCTTCTTCAAGATCATCGGCCAGATCGAGAAAACTGGCTTTGAACCACGGCGGTTGAATCACCTGGTTAGGCACCGGGCGATCATCAGTCATCAGATCAAAATTTTTCTCAAAGTCATCAAAGTCATCTGCTGTCGCAGAACAACTTATCGGCATGACTAACAGCCAGCTAGCAAGAAATTGTGCGAATTTACGATTTACCATCATCATTGATCAGTGGCAGCCAGTCATAGTCAATATCAGATACAACAAACCAGGGATTTAGCAGATTTTCCTTATTATAATGAAGCTCCTGGCCATCCAAGTCTACAACCTTACCGCCGGCAGCGCTAACCACTGCGTGCGCAGCAGCCGTATCCCATTCTGATGTAAGCCCGAGCCGCGGATAAAGGTCCGCCTTTCCTTCCGCTACCAGGCAGAGCTTGAAAGAACTGCCCATACTCAGAATAGTAGCCTCTCCATGTTTTGCATTGATGCGGTCAATAGCCCCCTCAAGAGCTTCTCCTCGATGTGAGCGGCTGGCGACCACGGTTGGACTTTCTCCGCTGAAATGACGCACAGAGATTTTACTGCCATGACCATCTTTTTCTGTTTTTGTTGCCCCAGCACCTTCGCATCCAGTATAGAGGATGTCGTGCACCGGCGCATAGACTACGCCCAACACCGGCCTGTGTTCACTAATCAGCGCTATATTTACTGTGAATTCACCATTACGGTTAACAAACTCTTTGGTTCCATCAAGTGGATCAACTAGCCAGTAAGATTTCCACTTAGAGCGATCCTGCCAGGCGATATCACGCGACTCTTCTGACAGCAAAGGCATATCTGGTGTTAATTCCAGTAGCGCGGCTCTGATCAGGTTGTGCGCCGCCATATCCGCCTGGGTCAAAGGTGACCCATCATCCTTATGGTCAATCTCAAAATCCTGCTGATAAATTTGCAGAATAACTTCACCCGCTCTGCGGGCAATATCGGTAACTCTCTCCAGGTAATGGCAGGGTGATTCGTTCATCGTAATCCTTCTTTGTTATTTAAACGGGGTTAGTCATCTACATCAGTGGGGGAAAAGCTTCAACGCATGCCCCAGTGAATACAGCGCCAGTTGATTGCATCCATCTACAAAATCCTCATTATCTAGCAATTCCCACATACGCTCTAATGGCCAGCGAACTTGTTGAATAGCCTCAGGCTCATCACCGGGCAGCGGGTCAATCGATAAGTCCTTCGCCAGCACTATCGATGTCGTCCTGTTAAAGTATGCGGGCGAGACGATAATGCTGCGCAGTAGTTGAATGTTTTTACTGGCCATGCCAATTTCTTCACGCAACTCGCGGTTGGCAGCAATCAGCGGTTCTTCACCCGGGTCTATGCTGCCTTTCGGAAAGCCCATCTCATAACGTTCTGTACCAACAGCGTATTCACGAATCAGTATTAGATCATTGCCATCAACAGGGATTATGATTACTGACCCGGCAGAGTCACTTTGCAGGCGCTCGAACTGCACTTCCCTGCCATTCTCAAATCGCAGGCCTACTTGTTCTATATGAAACAACCGACTACGTGCAACACTGGTAACAGAAAGAATTTCAGGCTTTTTTGACATGGTAAAATAAGACATTAATCACAGTGCTATAGTGCCGTAGAAATCATTACAATGGAAGTTAATTGGTAAATGTACATCCGGCAATACAGGCATGATCGACTAGAGGAATTAACGCAGTGAGCGAAAATGAAACAACGCTGATTTCAACACCAGACTTGCTTATGCCAAGGTGGGAGGAAATCGATACTGTTTTACTGGACATGGATGGCACTCTGCTGGATCTCCATTTTGATACACACTTCTGGCTCGAGCATGTGCCAGTCCGTTATGCAGAAGCTAATAACCTGCCGCTGGAGAAAGCACGTGAACAGCTGATACAGCGCTATCGCCAGGCAGAAGGGAAACTCGAATGGTACTGCGTCGATTACTGGTCAGATCAACTCAGCCTCAACATTGAAGTGCTGAAACAGGAGGTCGATCACCTGATCAGTTTACGGCCAGATGTCATTCGTTTCCTACAGTCTCTTGCCAATGCAGGCAAGCACCGGATTCTTGTTACTAATGCCCATGGCAAAAGCCTGTCGCTAAAGATGAGGAAGACACCACTGGGCGATCATCTTGATGCAATAATCACTGCCCATGATATTGGCCTGCCGAAAGAGAGCGATGAATTCTGGGGGGAACTGCAGAAAAAACACGCTTTTTCACCTGACAGAACCTTACTGATTGATGATAGCATCAGCGTTTTACTATCGGCTGAAAAATATGGGATCAAACATTTGCGCGCAATCTTGCAGCCAAACTCTAAACTTGAGCCAGACCCGCATTACCGTTTTATCCATGTAGACCGTTTCACCGAAATCCTGCCAATCACTAACTGAGGCTGCAAAGTATTAAACTCCTATGAAGATTGCAGGCTGACCACGACAGTAGAAATTAACCTGTGAATGATTGAGAATATGTCTTTCTACTGTCTATCTCTGCTATTATGAAACATGCTAAAAACCAGCTTAACAGGGACGAATATGTCGCAAAATATAAATGTTGATGTAGACACCTTATATATCGAATCAGAATCTTCACCGGCAAATTCACAGTATGTTTTTGCCTATACCATTACCATCACAAACGATGGCACTGAGGCGGCGAAATTAATGACGCGTCACTGGGTAATAACCGATGCCAACGGTCATGTTGAAGAGGTACATGGTGACGGCGTTGTCGGTGAACAGCCATACCTGAAACCTGGCGAAGGCTTCCAGTACACCAGTGGTGCGGTACTTAAAACCCCGGTTGGCACAATGAGCGGTAGCTACCAGATGGTGACCGACAATGGCAGCAATTTCGATGCAGAAATCCCGGAATTCATCCTGTCCAGCCCCCGCACACTGCACTGATTAACAATTGATGCAGGTCTAATCTGACACGTCGAATCCAATGGCTGCAACAATTCAGCAACAAAACGAGCTATGGAGAAATGAAAGTGCACTACATTAAACAGCTAACCGCTATAGTGCTGCTATCAGTGCTGGCACATACAGGAGTTGCCACTGAGGCGAACACCTATAACCGTGTCACCTACCAGGTTACTGAGCAGAAAGAAGTCAATAACGACGAGATCACGGTGACCATGTCGATCGAGCGTGATCATCAGGATGCAACGATGCTGGCAGATGAAATCAACCAGTTAATCATCACTGCCAATAAGACGATACAAAAATTTCCTGACGTCAAAAGCAGTACAAGCGACTACTCTATCCGCCCAATTTATACGCGAGATAATCGCCTCGATAACTGGCGTGGTGCATCGTCCATCGTTCTCAAAAGCCAGAACAATAAAGAGATGACTGCACTGCTGCAGATCTTACAAAAGACGATGGTGATCAAATCAACCCGCTTCAGTGTGTCTGCAGAACGCAAGGAAGAAATTCAGGCTGGTATGATTGAAGCTGCACTGAAAAAATTTAATACCCGTGCAGAAATGGTCAGCAAAGGCATGGGCTTTAAAAAATACCGGCTGGTGAATGTTAATATCAACAATTCTGGCAATACACCACGCCCGATCTATGCCATGGCAAGCGCAAATGCAATGTCTGATTCAATAGCCGCACCAACATTTGAATCTGGTATTACGACACTTAATGTCACTGTCTCTGGAACGATAGAGATGGAAGTATCTCCATAACCTCCAGCACCCGGAGAAAGGCAACATGAGCAAATATATCGTTGGGCTTTTGATAACAATACTACTGTCATACTCCAGCACCGCTGTTGCCGGTCAGGCCAGGATTATTGATGTCAATGTCACTAATAATAACGGCAGCTTTCGCTTTGATGTCACCCTGGAACATGCTGATAGCGGATGGGACCACTATGCGGATGGCTGGGAAGTGGTATCACCGGCAGGTGATGTCCTCGGCAAACGCGTGCTTGCACACCCGCATGTCAACGAACAGCCTTTTACCCGCAGCCTTTCAGGTGTGCAGATTCCTCAAGACGTTAAAAAAGTTTCTATCCGAGCACACGACTCAGTTCACGGCTACAACAAGGAAATGTTTGAAGTGGATCTTGGCCGTCAATAGGCACTTCTGTATTGGCGCACCGCTTATGGCAGGCGGCGGAACAGCATTTTCTGCCCATCTTCGGAAAGGAACATCAAATATCCATCAGTTAAGTGATATTGCATGTAAACAGGCTCAGCTCGATTCGGTATTTCTGCCTTAAGAATACTGTTCTTTAACTGGTATGTTCCCTGCAGGTCTGTCTCACCGGAACGCAAATGAAACTGGCTGCTCCCCAATTCCATATATTCACCGTTTATACCCTGCCATTTTCCATATAGCGAATTATCGTTTCCCGTTGACTGGTCACTATAAACATAATCATCAGCGGTCACCGGCTCTGCATTCACTGGAGCAGGGGGTGTTACAGGCGGATTAACGATGGCAGGGTATTGATATGGCTCGCTGGCACCATTCTGAGGCGTTGTTGGCTGTGCCACAGGGCTGACGATAATTGGCTGAATCACGACAGGTGCTGTTTGACCCTTTGCGTGATCAGCAGGCCCATAATTATTGTAGTTATTGTACTCCCCGGGCTGTCTGTTCAGTTTACCTTTGTCTATATTTGAATCGCGAGAATTCAAATTGTAGCGATAAGGATAAAACGGATTGGTATAAGCCTGCCGATAATACGGCTGGTAACCATATCCCAGCGTAGAGTTATTGCCATAATATGTTGAATTGTAAGGAGCAACGTACTGGCCGAAATAAGGGTTGCTGGAATAAGGATTAACGGTGTTAGGGTTAGTGGTATAAGGGTTGTAGAACGGCGTCATTGCAGAATTTGCCAGCGGTGAATATAAACCCTGGGCGCCATATGGCGACATATTTCCAAAGCCTTGCGGGTAGCCTGCAATGGCACTACCCCAGTGAGGATTCCCGAACATTGAGTTTGCCATCATTGGATTCCCGTAGCCGCCTACCCCCCCCATGCTATACGGGTTAAACCCACTACCGCCACCACTGCCACTGCGCATCATCCACAGGAACATCTCCATCATCAGGCTCATCATATCAGCCATGCCGTTAGCTGCCTGCACAGGCATCGGCGCCCCCAGCAGGCTTAAGACAAGAATCACTGATAGAGAAGTTCTTTTCATACTAATTTATTCACTCACCCTTACTCGTTGACTCACTCCGGGATACTTTGCGCATAAATTGAGGCATAGCCTGGGCTGCCTGGTGAATATCATTATTATAATATTCGGTCTCAATGTCGACAGTCCTGAAGCCTAATGGCTTGCCTGCCTTGAATGCCATGCTCGCACTCCACCAGCCTGAAGGATAGGTACATTGTGGAAAAAAGAGAGTCGTTGTATCTTTAAATCCGACATCTGCCATTCGTGACTGCATGCTGTGAATGAGATCTTTGTGAAATAATGGTGACTCACTTTGTGCGATCAGTATGCCATCTTCTGACAGACCGGCATAACAGGCCTGGTAGAACTCCTTGCTGTATAGCCGCGCTGCCTGCCCCACCGGATCAACCGAGTCCACGATAATTATATCGTAACTGCCTTCTTCAGCCTGCTCAATGAAAGCAACGCCATCAGTGAAACTTAAGCTTGCTCGTCGGTCATTATTCGATTCACACAGCTCAGGGAAAAACTTTTCTGATGCCCATGTCACACGTTGGTCGAGATCAACCTGGTGTGCGTGTCTAACTTCCGGATGCTTGAGAACTTCACGCAGACAGCCACAATCGCCACCGCCAATAATAAGGACCTTCTGTGGCGCTGGGTGCGTGCAAAGCACAGGATGCGTCATCATTTCATGATAAATGAAATTGTCTCTGCCAGTTAGCATGATACATCCATCCAGCAGCATCAGTCTGCCGAACTTGGTGGTCTGGTAAACCTCAAGTTTCTGCCATGGCGTTTGCTCCTGATGCAGTTTTTCAGTCAATTCAAGTGACAGTGCGCTGCCTTCATCCGGGTATACTTCAGTAAACCAATTATCGCTATTTAACATTTTCCTGATACTGTCAGTAGACTCTAAAGGTTACAGATTATATCTCTTCCTACATGATAGTATTACCATATTCTTATTAAGGCCACAGATGAGATCAAATTGATGTCAAACTGGAATAATGACAAGTCTCTGCAGACCTACAATATTCAACGATGGGGAGAGGGGTTCTTTAATGTCTCTGAATCCGGGCATTTAATTGTTGATAGCAATGAAGACAAGTCGCCTATTGATCTCCATGAGGTGGTTAAACTCTCTCGGCAGTCCGGTCTGTCGCTGCCGTTACTCGCCCGAATACCTGAAATTCTGCATAAGCGTGTCGACAGACTTTGCCAGGCCTTCGACGACGCATTGAAAAGCTCCGCTCCCTCTGCCTGCTACCGCCCGATCTATCCGATCAAGGTCAACCAGAACCGAAACGTTGTTGAAGAATTACTTAAATCTGAATCGGGAAGACTTGGCCTTGAAGCCGGCAGTAAACCGGAACTACTAGCGGTACTTGCTCTGTCTCCCGATAGCGGCACTGTTATCTGCAATGGCTATAAGGACAGGGAGTATATCCGTCTCGCGCTTGCTGGACGCGGCATCGGTCTGCGCGTTTACATAGTCATTGAAAAACTGTCTGAATTAAAACTCATTATCAGTGAAAGCCAGAACAGCAAAATAATGCCTTTGATAGGCATCCGACTGAAGCTCGCCTCGATTGCCAGCGGAAAATGGCAAAGCTCTGGTGGCGAGCGGTCAAAATTTGGCCTTACATCTTCGCAGCTAATCAGCGCCATCGAGCAGCTGCGCGATGCCGGGATGCTTAATTGCCTGCAACTGCTGCATGTCCACCTGGGATCACAGATATCCAATATTCGAGATTTGCAAAACGGGCTTGGTGAGGCCGCACAGTTTCTATTACAGCTGTCCAGCATGGGTGTGGGAATAAAAGTTGTCGATGTCGGTGGAGGGCTTGGTGTTGACTATGAGGGTACTCGCACCCGCAGTGAGTGCTCGATGAATTATCAGCTTGAAGAGTATGCCAGCAAGGTCGTGCAGGCCTTTGCCT
>JARFQI010000115.1 GCA_029287855.1 Arenicellales bacterium
AGGGCGGGCATGTCGGGTATCCTTTCTTTTGGTGACTTTTCTTTGGATAAGCAAAGAAAAGCCACTCGCCCATAAAGGGCGAAAAACACAACAGTGCGACAGCATCAAACAAAAAAAATAAATCGTAAGAAAAAAGAAAAACCTCAGCCGATTTCGGCCTGCCTATTCTTATGTGTTACATCAAGGTAAAGATTGTAACTGGCAACAAGAAAAGGAAAGGCATTTGAAAGAATGCCAACCGAATCATTTTTACCGAAGATAAAGTAACTAAGCAGCATCAAGCTACCGGTTATACTCATGTACCAGAACAGCCGCGGCATCACCACTTTACGAGATCTTCTCGATGCCCACAATTGTACAAACCAGCGGCCGGCAAATAATACCACGCCCACATAACCGACAATCTTCCATGGTGTGATGACCAGTATCATGCCGAACAATTCAAAATTCGCTATCGTATTATTCATATTCCTGCTCGAAGCCTGTGTAGCTACAGGCAATAAAAATTACAGACTAAAAAAATGATGGTTATACTAAATATTCCATCTCCAGCAAACCATGCAAGTGCCGTCCACTGCGGAGCTAATGCTTTTATTGACCAGACCAGCTAGTGGATAATTAGTCGTCTTCGGATACAACCGGATGGGTAGTCCTTGATTTCAACCAGATAACACCCATCAGGTCGAAAATACCAACCCACAGACGGTCAAAAAATCCATAATGTGATGAGCCAAGCTGGCGCTCACGATGATTGACCTCAACAGACATCACCTTGCCACCACCATTAATCATCATGGCAGGTAAAAATCGGTGCAGATGATCAAAAAAAGGAATCTCCAGATAGGCTTGCCGATTAAAGACTTTCAGACCACAGCCTGTATCTGGCGTATCATCATCAAGCAGCCATCCTCGTATACCATTGGCGAGTTTTGATGAGATTCGTTTAATGAAGGTATCCTTGCGTTCTTTTCGGTAGCCATTCACCAGTACCACACCAGTATCGGCATTTGCTATTAATGCCTGGTAAAGAGCAGGAATGTCTGCCGGGTCATTCTGGCCGTCGCCATCCAGGGTAGCGATAACTGGAGACTTTGCATGAATAATACCTGTGCGCACAGCAGTACTCTGTCCGGCACCCGTTTGATGACTAAAAATTCTTAGTAATGGAAATCCAGAACGGTAATCTTCGAGAATTACAAGCGTTGAGTCAGTGCTGCCGTCATTGACATAGATAAGTTCATAATCGAGCACGCCATCAAGGGACTGCCTGACTTCATCAATCAGCAAACGTATATTTTCTTCTTCGTTCTGCACGGGTATAACTACAGAAAGATCAGGCATTGTTAACGAACTCCTTGGTACAATTTGGGGTATTATATAAGCCTGGTAAAAACAATACACTGGAGCTTTTAGTTCTATGCTCCTTCGAATGGTACCAGATATGCTTAATCGTGCTCTAAACTGGCAGAATGTTCAATTTGTTGATGTCGATAATCCTGTGATAAATAGAGTACGAATCAGAGAAACCTCATAACAAAATGCTAAAACGCTCTACTATCCGACATATAGCGAACTATTCGCTATTTTCTTTTATGGTTGCTCTGCTATTGGCAGTTTCTACCCTTGCGGCGGCTGACCAGGCTAACCCGAATCCACAACCCGAGATTCGCTATATCGATCGCAGTAAAGGAGAAAGCAACAACGCATACTCGGTCTCCCGGCCAGCGACTTATAATGAAATTGGTCAGGACCATCAAACAGGCAGTCCCTTTCTATGGCGGATAGAGTATCCCGAGAGATACAGCACGGCCAGAAGCAGCTATATCTACGGCACCATCCATATTGATGATAAGAATGTAATGGCTGTGAGTGATAGTGTGCTCCAGCGACTGGTCGTTGCTGACACGCTAATGCTGGAACTTGAAATGAATGCTAACGGTTCCGTTGATGTACTAAGAAAGATGTTATTTACTGACGGCAGGCATTTGTCCCAGGTCGTTGGTGAAGAAACATTTATTGAAGTCAGCGAGGCCCTGATCAGAACGGGAAATCATTTACCTGATGAAATTCTGACTGTCCTCAAACCCTGGGCAGCCATGCTGCTGCTGATTAAGCCAGATAATAATTCCGGGACATTCCTTGATAAAAGACTTGCTGACCTGGCAAGGAATTCTGGAATCAGGGTACAGGGACTGGAAACCGTCAATGAACAATTATCAGTTTTTGACGATATATCCATAGATGACCAGGTTAACCTGTTGCACTCGGCAATGGATTCACTGTCAGATAAAGACCTCGCATACCAGCTATTAATCGATGCCTATTTGGCTGGTGACCTGGAAAAAATAGTTAGTATTGCTGACAGCCAGCAGCCGAGAGACAGACGATTGGCCGCTTTAATCAACGACAAACTGATCATTGAAAGAAATCACAGAATGTTTGAACGCATGCAGAAACAACTGCGTGCAGGAAACACTTTTATTGCCGTAGGAGCCCTGCATCTGCCCGGCGAACAGGGCTTGCTGAATAAGTTAAGGCAGGCAGGTTACAGAGTTGTGAGAATACAACAGGGAGAGTGACTTCTGACTGATTATTAGTTGTTGATTATTCAGAGTGATCCATTCGCCATACACACTTACCATCGGTTTTGCTATCCAGTTCATCCAGCCAGGCCTCGTGCAAGCGGCTTTCTTCAGCTGTTGCCTGAATAATCGGTAGCAAAGGCCGCTTGCTATCAAGTTTTCGAATTATCTTTTCAGCACGAGACCTTTGCCCGGAATCACCCTCCTGAAACAGGGCTGACTGCCCTCCAGTTAGCGCGAGGTATACTTCCGCCAGTAATTCAGCATCGAGCAAAGCACCATGGAAATCTCGTTGTGAGTTATCAATATTAAAGTGCCTGCACAACGCATCGAGGGAGTTTTTTTGCCCGGGGCGCATACGCCGGGCCATTACAAGACTATCAACAACTTCGCAATATTGTTTTGTCTCGCCTAAATCACGTCCGGTCAGTAGCAGTTCATTATTAATGAACCCAACATCAAACGGCGCATTGTGAATAATCAGCTGAGAGTCTTTGATGTAAGCGATAAAATCATCAACGATGTCTTCAAATTTCGGTTTATCCTGAAGAAACTCATTGGTAATGCCATGTACCTCAATAGCGCCGGCATCAATCTTCCGGTCAGGCTGCAAGTATTGATGCAGCTCATTACCAGTGCGCTTCCTGTCAATCAGTTCCACACAGCCAATCTCGATAATACGGTGCCCCTTGTTGGGATCGAGACCCGTCGTTTCAGTATCCAGAACTACCTGTCTCATATTTCCTGCCTATTTATCTGCATTAAGCAACTCATCAATCGCCTGATTAGCGAGGCTATCTGCATATTCATTTCCCGCTACCCCTGAGTGACCTTTTACCCAATGCCACTCAACATCATGCCGAGTCAATGCCTTATCAAGGCTGATCCAGAGGTCCTGGTTTTTCACCGGCTTTCTCGCAGATGTTTTCCAGCCACGCTTTTTCCAGTTATCCATCCATTCGAGGATGCCTTTGCGTACATATTGTGAATCGGTGTAAAGACTGACCTTGCAAGACCATTTCAGACTATCCAGCGCCTTGATGGCAGCCAGAAGCTCCATTCGGTTATTAGTAGTCTCCCTCTCTGAGCCAAAAAGCTCCTTTTTTTTGTTGCCATAAGCGAGAACCGCACCCCAACCTCCGGGTCCTGGATTGCCGCGACAGGCACCATCAGTATAAATAATCACTTCAGACATTGGTTAACTCTTGGCATTTATTGTGTTTTTTGCTACGGGTTCAGCAACATTCAAAAAAGAACTTTTTATGATATTTTTTCTGAAATCGATTACCGTCATCCCCGGATCCCGCTTCTGTGCAATCAGCAAATAGACAGAGCCCAACATCGGCCACCATCGATCGCCAGCCTGTTCTAAAAAAATAAACCGTTCACGCAGACTCTGGTTCTGAATCGGCGGAGAGTAGTAAAGCATCATACCGCCGCTGATATGGAAATCCAGTAGACTTAACCATTCTCGCACTCTGTAGACAGAAAAGTCATGACTGTTCCAGGGAGGTTGTTTTCGGGAAAAAAGCTTTCTGCCTCCCCATAGTGAATACGGATTAAAGCCGAAGATAACCAGGTGGCCTCCACTAACCAGTACTTCTTTACTCTCGCGCAGTAACTGGTGTGGATCAGCCGAATAATCAAGCATATGTGGCAACAGGCATAAATCAACAGATGATGATGCCAATGGTAGAACAGAATCTGGCTCTACATATAAATATTGTAAATCAGCACTGTTGTCAGCTGGTACAGTTCGCATTGATTGTCTTTGTCCTTCTATTACCTGCACGAAGAACTTATGATCAATCATGCTCAAATCCAGCATGGATGAGGTGCCGGCATAGCCATACTGGACAGCAATTTCCCCTTTTAAATCTGGCAGAAACTGTCCCAGTGCATTCTGCTCTGCCATCAGCAGTGATTGCCCAAGGCTTGTCTGACTCCATTCGGGAAAGCTATACATTATCGATTTTTCTTAATGATATGTTACTCATCGGCGACATATAACAAAACCTGGTGAAGATGCAGAAAATCATATTAATACGCATCGATGAATATGAATACCTCATATATAAACAATAGCTTATATATCATACTTCAATTATTTTCTAGAATATAATTCTGGATTAAGCTAGACTATTTACTATACTGAATATTGCGTCGATACAGTCTATGCTGAAATCGCGAAAAAAAATATGGCTAATGGGCAATTTCATTTGACCTTAAACAATGCGGAACCTAGACTGCACAGCAATGATAAAATCGATGACAAACAATACTCTTCTTGCCCTGCTAATTACAGGCTTATTTATCATCGGTGGCTGCGCTACCACGAAAGAAAAAAACGCAGAAAATAGCCCAGAGAACCGTTCACTCTCTTCATATTTCGATTACGGAGATGACGAAGCCTCGGCATCATCGCGTCAAAACCGGCAAGCATCAGAACCGGGAGAAGTTCGCGCTGCGCCTAAAGTATATCAGCCAAAGCCAGTTACTTTTACAGCAGAGGATTACCATGACCTGTGGGACCGAATTCGTGCGGGATATGACTTACCATCTATACAGAGCAAGCATATTGCAGAGTACGAACGATGGTATTCCTCAAGGCCAGAATACATTGAACGCCTGATCAAGAGATCTACTCCATATTTGTATTACATCACTGTTCAGATAGAGCAGCGTGACATGCCAATGGAAATCGCCCTGTTGCCTGCAATTGAGAGTGCCTATAAACCTCATGCAATTTCCAGCGCGAAAGCTGTTGGCCTGTGGCAATTTATCCCTGCTACAGGGCGCCATTATGGCTTGAAACAGAACTGGTGGTACGATGGTCGCAAGGATATCTATGCGTCAACAAATGCGGCCCTGAATTACCTGGAAAAGCTAGAAGCTGACTTCGATGGTGACTGGTCTCTGGCTCTGGCAAGTTATAATGCTGGCGAAGGGACTGTCTCACGCGCCATCAAAGCCAACAAGCGGGCCGGCAAGCCAACCAATTACACTTCCCTGAAACTCCGCGATGAAACTAAACGCTATGTGCCAAAACTCATCGCCCTGAGTAATATTATCAAGAATCCCGAAAAATATGGCCTGAAGCTTGCCAGCGTAGCAAACAAACCCTATTTTGACGTCATACGCATGAATAGCCAGATTGAACTTGGTGTAGTTGCAGATGCAGCCAATATTCCGATGAAAGAGCTGGAAACGCTGAATCCCGGCTTTAAACGCTGGGCAACAGACCCAGCAGGCCCTCACCGCCTGTTAGTCGCCGCCTCCTCGGCAGAAATGGTAGCAGATGCCATTGCTGGTATACCTCAAAAGGACCGCGTTCGCTGGGCACACTATAAAGTCAGAAAAGGAGACACGCTCGGTGCCATTGCCCGTCGGCATGGCATCACCGTTTCCTCGTTGAAAAAAACAAATAACCTAAAAAGCAGCAGGATCAGTATCAACCAGGATCTGCTCATCCCCCTGTCCAGAAATTACCGCAAGAGTAATATCCCACAGCAGACCGTCACTGCTTCAACAGGGAAAACCGCAACATCTGCAAAATCCAAGCAAAAACCAAAAGTAATATCAGTAAAAAATGGCGATACCCTGTGGTCCTTGTCTAAGCGCTATAAGGTTACTCTTAATGAGCTGGTCAAATGGAATAAAATAAACACAAACGACCTGTTATTCAGCGGTCAGAAACTCAAAATCTGGCGTTACTAAAAGCGCTCAAATCACTTCAACACCTAGCGACACCATTACATACCCCGTATAATTACTGCTTCTTAAATAGAGGCTCCTCAAGTGATGCGGTTAGTACTCCTGTTATCTATATTCCTGACTCTAAGCGGCTGCAACACTCTTGTCAGTTCTGCTACTAAGGACCTTGCGGATAATCTCAGCCAGGCAATCCAGAACCAGAATGACCCAGATACTGTTCGTCAGGGTGCCCCAGCCTACCTGATAATGATCGACAGCTTTATCCAGGGCTCACCGGATGATACAAGTCTACTGATTGCCGGTAGCAGTTTATATGGTTCCTATGCTGGTGCTTTTGCCACTGAAGACCCAGATCGCTCCAGACGTTTAACTGAAAAGTCCCTGCAATATGCTCTACACGCACTTTGCGTTGAACTGCCTGATTTATGTACTATTTCGCAACAACGCTTTCCCGAGTTTCAGCAGACTTTGCAAAAAACAGGAAAAAAAGATCTACCAGTTCTAAATGCATGGGGGATCGCGTGGGCCGGCTGGATTCAAAGCCGTACCGATGACTGGGCTGCTATCGCCGACATTCCTAAGGTCAAAGCCATTATGCAGCGTGTTGTCGACCTGGATCCAGCCTGGGACAATGGCAATGCTCAACTCTATATGGCAGTATTAAATGCCTTCCTGCCTGCTGCCATGGGCGGTAAGCCCGACCTGGCCAGGGAATACTTTGAGCAGGCAATTGCTCTCAGTGAAGGCAAGAACCTGATGGCCAAAACGCTGTATGCCCGCTATTATGCGCGCATGGTCTTTGATCGTGAACTGCATGATAACTTACTCAATGAAGTCCTGTCAGCTACTGCTGCCTCACCGGGAATGACGTTGATTAACACACTGGCACAAGAACAGGCGCAACAGTTGTTAAATGAATCCGAAGAGTTCTTTTAATACCTGCTTTGCGCAGTTATCTATAAATACTACCGTCACAAAACACTCAGATTGGAAAAAAACTATGTCTCTTTTTCAAGAATCTAAAAGCATAATATTAATTTCCATAGCAATCATATCGCTGGCCTCATTTAGCAGCAGCAATGCTATGACTCTAAAAATCGCAACATTAGCACCCGATGGAACAACATGGATGAAAAAGATGCGTGCTGCGGCCACTGAAATTGATAAGAAAACTGAGGGTCGGGTTAAATTTAAGTTTTACCCCGGCGGTGTCATGGGCAATGACAAGAGTGTAATGAAGAAAATCAGGCTCGGACAATTACAGGGTGGCGCCCTCACCGGTGGCAGTCTCGCCAGCATCTATCCAGACATGCAAATCTACAGCCTGCCGATGGTATTCGAGAACTACGAAGAAATTGACTTTGTGCGGCCGATCATAGACCCATTGTTAAAGAAAGGAATGAAAGAGAAAGGCTTTACTATTCTTGGTATCTCAGAAGGTGGTTTTGCATATTTGATGTCGGACAGTACGGTTGTGAATATTGAAGATCTTAAGAAGAAAAAACTGTGGATCCCGGAAGATGATGTACTTAACGAAGCATTATTCGTAAAAATGGGTGTATATCCAGTAACATTGCCGCTGGCCGATGTTTATACCGGTTTGCAGACCGGCCTCATTGATACCATAGGAGCAACACCTACCGGCGCCCTGGCGTTTCAGTGGCATACACGTATTCGCAGCATCACCGATGTGCCACTGCTGTACCTCGTTGGGGTGCTCGTTGTCGACAATAAACGCTTCGACAAGATTTCACCTGGCGACCAGAAAATTGTTAAAGACACTGTAGCAGAGACTTTTGCGGAGATGGATGCCGTCAATCGCAAAGACAACGACAGCGCCCGTCAAGCGTTACAGAAAATGAGTACAGAGTTTGCCCGCCCTGATATAAAGGAAATTGCCTACTGGAATACCTTTGCAGACGAAGTCATCGAAGAGATGGGTAATAAAGCGGCTTCTCCCGAACTTTACAAACAGCTTAAAGAACTACTGGCGAAACAGCGCGCGAAAAACTGATACCTGTACGATAAGTGAACGAGACAGCGCAACAATCCATGCTGCACAAAAGTGTTCGAGTCCTCCATAATATTGAGGATGCCCTGCTTGTCATAATCTTGCTCAGCATGGTGAGTCTGGCTTTCAGTCAAATTGTGATGAGAAACTTCCTGGGTACTGGAAGCATCTGGCTGGATCCGCTATTGCGCGTTCTGGTGCTCTGGGTGGGCCTACTCGGGGCTTTGGTAGCGACTCGACAGAACAAACAAATCAGTGTTGATGTGCTGACACGTTTCCTACCCCCTCGGTTAAAAACTATAAGCGATATTATTACCCGTACATTTGCCGCCATTGTCTCGGCCATAATTGCCTGGCATTCATTTCTTTTTTTGATTGATGAATGGAACTCCGGGGTGATGGCCTTCGCATCCGTACCTGCCTGGCTTCCAGAATCGATTATTCCCTTTGGTTTTTCTATTATTGCGCTGCGCTATACCATCCAGGTCATTGCCCTTGTTGGCAAGAGCTTAAGTGGAGAAAACAAACAGTGATAATCGCTCTGGCTCTATTATTTCTGACACTGCTAGGCGCGCCGCTTTTCAGTATTATCGGCGGCAGTGCACTGTGGGGGTTTCACAGCGAGGGAATTGACCTGCAAGTGGTAACGATAGAAATCTACCGGCTGGCAGAGATGCCAATACTGCTGGCGATACCTTTATTTACTTTTGCCGGCTACCTGCTCGGCGAAAGCCAGGCTCCAGCGCGGATGGTACGCATGGCACATGCTCTGCTCGGGTGGATGCCTGGTGGACTGGCAATAGTTGCCTTGACTGCCTGTGCTTTATTTACTGCATTCACTGGTGCATCCGGTGTCACTATCATTGCACTGGGTGCACTGCTATACCCGGCTCTGCAACAGGCAGGCTACCCTGAACGATTCAATCTCGGCCTGATAACCACCTCGGGCAGCCTGGGACTGCTGTTCGCACCATCATTACCGTTGATACTTTACGGCGTGATTGCCCAGCAGTCATCACTGGATACGCCTGTAAATATTGATGATCTGTTCCTTGCTGGTATCCTGCCAGGTCTGCTGATGGTGGTAATGCTATCAGGATGGAGCATGTGGAAGCAGCCTAAGGGACAGATATCAACAACATTCAACAGCAAGGAGATCCTTTCATCGATTAAGGAATCTGCCTGGGAAATCCCCCTTCCGATAATTGTCCTGGGTGGAATCTACGGTGGCTATATTGCGGTCTCTGAAGCTGCCGCGGTAACAGCCATTTATGTACTGATTGTTGAAGTAATTATCAAACGTGAAGTTAAATTACGCCAACTGCCAGAAATCATCCGTGAGTCTATGGTTCTGGTCGGGGCAATAATTCTGATTCTCGGGGTATCACTGGCATCGACTAATTATATGATCGATGCACAAATTCCGACAAAATTATTTCAAAGCATCCATTCATTTATCGACAGTAAGTGGACGTTCCTGATCGCATTGAACATCTTCCTGCTGGTTCTCGGCATGATGCTGGATATATTCTCCGCATTGATCATCATCATTCCGATTATCTTACCTATAGCAGCCGGCTACGGAATTCACCCGGTGCATCTTGGTATAGTTTTCCTGGCAAACATGCAGCTTGGTTATTTCACGCCACCTGTTGGTATGAACCTCTTCATAGCCAGCTTCCGCTTTAACAAACCGGTGATGGAACTGTATATTGCTACCTTGCCATTCTTCTTTATCTTACTTTTTGCAGTCCTGATTATCACCTACTGGCCAGCCCTGAGTCTGGTATTCCTTAGCTCAAACCAGTAACCAGTTCAAAATATTTCATAGGCCAGAAGCAGTGCATCTTCCCTGCCATTGTTGTCAGGGTAGTAGTCTCTACGTAACCCAATTTCATTGAAGCCCAGCTTATCGTAGAGATGTATAGCAGGCATATTGGAAACTCTCACCTCGAGAAAGATTGACCCCATGTCTTTCTGCCTCGCCTGATTTATTAGATATCTAACCATTTTTGCCCCCAGCCCGTGCCCCCTGGCTTCACGCCGTACGCATAGGTTCAATAAATGACATTCATCAACGATAAATTGTGATACTGAATACGCCAGTATCCTGTCATTCTGTTCATAAAGCATTGCTGTGTACTGGTTTTCCAGGCAATCACTGAAAATACCTTTAGTCCAGGGGAAGTCGTATGACTGCTCTTCAATTGCCATCACCTCTGACAAATCGAGTTGTCGCATCGGGCGAATGCCTGCGGTGTGACTCCGCTGCGTCAAATCAGGGGACTCTCCAATAGCTGGTGCACACGACACAGGTCCTGCCAGGCCTGTGCTTTCTGTTCAGGATTCCTTAACAGGCTGGCCGGGTGGTAGGTAACGACGACTGGAATATCAGTACCAGGCAGAACGTTTCTAGCTTCTCGCATTTTATAGACAGGTGCCTCTGTTTTTAATAAGCGGTGAGCAGCAAAGCGGCCCAGAGCAAGAATTACTTTTGGTTTCACGGTATCGATCTGAGCAGTTAGAAAAGGTGCGCAGGCCTCAACTTCTTCTGGCTTTGGGTCGCGGTTATTTGGTGGTCGACACTTGAGCACATTACAAATAAACACCTGGCTGCGGTCAAAGCCAATAGCAAAAAGCATCGCGTCCAGCAGTTTACCTGCCTTGCCGACAAAAGGTTTTCCCTGGCGATCCTCCTCTGCACCCGGTGCTTCGCCGATTAACAGCAGCTCAGCCTGCGCTGTACCGGTCCCGAAGACGGTCTGCGTCCGACTTTTACTCAAGTCGCAAAGCCGACAGTTCTTAACCTCATTCTGCAATAGTGTGAGTGCTGTCACAGCATCACTGTCTGCAGGCCTTTCTAACTCTTTTGCTGTAGCAGTTGTAGATATACCTGATGCGGCCGATTTAGAAACCTCTGCAGAAACAGATGCACCAGCAGCTCCGGTATTATCCCGGAGCAACCAGACATCAATACCCATATCCGCAAGAATCTGCCTTTGACGGTCTGCCATTGTCATCATCGTTTAGATCGGCGGCTGGCTTGATTGTGGATGAGCCCTGTCCAGATCTACCTTCATCTTGTTCATTGCATTCAAATAAGCCTTGGCGGAGGCGATAACAATATCAGTATCAGCACCTGTGCCATTGACAATTCGCTTTTCTTTCTCAATGCGAACAGTGACTTCACCCTGTGAATCAGTACCAGTAGTGATGTTATTGACGGAGTAAAGCAACAATTTACAGCCACAGTCGAGGATTGCTTCGATAGCCTTGAATGCTGCGTCGACAGGACCGCCACCGGGCATGGATGCAGACATATCTGTGCCGTCAACATTTAAGGTCACCTCAGCCATAGGCGTTTCACCTGTTTCAGAACAGACTTTCAATGTCACCAGTTTGACCATTTCATTGTCCTGTTCTGTTGACTCTTCGGTCACCAGTGCCTGCAGATCTTCATCAAAGATCTCATGCTTCTTATCAGCAAGTTCCTTGAATTTAGCAAAGGCAGAGTTCAGCGATGATTCTGAATCAAGCTCTATACCCAACTCTTTCAGATGAGTGCGGAAGGCATTACGGCCGGAGTGTTTACCCAATACCATTCGATTGTGGGCCCAGCCAACATCCTCAGCGCGCATGATTTCGTAAGTCTCACGCTTCTTGATGACGCCATCCTGGTGAATGCCTGATTCATGAGCAAACGCGTTAGCTCCGACGATGGCCTTATTCGGCTGCACCGCAAAGCCGGTAATATTTGAAACCAGGCGACTGGTCGGTACTATCTGCGTTGTATCGATCCTCGTTGTGCAGTCAAAGATATCCTGACGGGTCTTTACAGCCATGACAATTTCTTCCAATGCCGCGTTCCCAGCCCTTTCACCCAGACCATTTATCGTGCATTCTACCTGGCGCGCCCCATTGAGAACGGCGCTCAATGAGTTAGCTACTGCCATGCCCAGATCATTATGGCAGTGAACAGAAAAGATCGCCTTATCTGAATTAGGAATGCGCTGGCGCAAATTGGCAATCAGGTTGCCAAATTGCCCCGGCAGGTTATATCCAACGGTATCTGGAATATTAATAGTACTGGCACCGGCATCAATGACAGCTTCAATCACCTGGCACAGGAAGTCCTCTTCAGATCGCCCTGCATCTTCCGGAGAAAACTCAACATCGTCAGTAAATTGACGCGCAAACTTTACTGCCCAGACTGCACGCTCCAGCACCTGCTCTGGAGTCATATGCAATTTTTCCTGCATATGGATAGGTGATGTTGCAATAAAAGTGTGGATGCGGTTCTTTTCCGCAGGTTTTATCGCATCTGCTGTAGCCTGGATGTCACCTTCGATAGCACGTGCCAGGCCACATACACGGCTGTCTTTAATCACCGATGCGACGGCATGTACACTTTCAAAATCACCACGGCTTGCTGCTGGAAAACCGGCTTCAATAACGTCTACACGCATACGTTCGAGACTGCGCGCTATACGCACTTTCTCATCACGGGTCATCGACGCTCCGGGACTTTGTTCACCATCACGCAATGTGGTATCAAATATAATCAAGGAATCGCTCATTTTCGTATCCTGAATCGCTAGCGGCAGCTGCGCTTAAAGTTAATCACAGTGCCAAGATTAACACGCACTCCATGTAAAAATGGAGTAAAAAAATAAATCTATATTGTGGAGAGTATATGCGCTGAACTAGCGCAGTAGCAGAGAGCTGAGGAGAGCGAGGCTGGCAGACAAAGACGCTTTAGCAACGGGTGTTGCTGAAACGAAATACTCTGAATTAATCTTATCTACCTGTAACATGGCTTAACTATGGCATAGAGAAGATTATTTATGCAACATTTTTATCATACAGGCTACACTTTCTTTCTCGGGTAAAAACTGGAAATGTAAGACGAAGGTCGAATAGGCAATATTCGCTGATTCTGGGTCAACAGCGGTGTTGATATCGATCCATGCTTAACTGTCTTACTCTACTATTTCGATGTCATCTACATCATTAGTAAAACAGTTTTTGCTGGCTAGCCAGAAATACTCTGTTATCAAATAAATGCAGTTGAACAAAACTGGGAACTGACAGAGCCATAGATGATTGTCTGAAAATCTAAATTAACCGTAATTTATTATAATTCGGACTTGTCTTCGGAACTTCTTAGCGGTATGTCAGGTTGCTGGTTAAAATATCCATTGTCCTCGATAACTGCCAACACGGTCTCATCTGAGTCTGTCATGAATAAAAGTGGACTTTCATACATAGGACGTCTGACGAATTTAATGTGCCAACCGGATTCAGTCATTCGATTGTATGTAAAAATTTGTGCAGCGTTCAAATATCCCAGTGGGTCTTCGGGTATCGGATTAATTCCTACCCTCTTTTCTTCATATTCCATAACTTATCCTGTAACCATTCTCTGCTAATAATATCCAGAGTAGCTGAATAAGGATTGGCGGCATCCGCCAAAATTTTGACTCAAAAATAATTTATCTGGCCAAGTCAACATATATGAATTTTTTATATTCTGTAAATCAATATGACGTTTCGTAGCCTGGAGTAGCTGTTCAAACAGATTGAGGATCAGCTTCAAGGCAAAATGTGATGTTTCTTTAAACCATGCAAAATGAAGGCTAGAAGTCTGTATCTTGCGATTATCAGTAGTTGAAATATAGATCTTCAACCACATGAAAAAGACGCCTACGACATCAATCTCCGTGGGTAGCTTCAATATATCACCATCGCTTAGTTTTTCTGATGTCGCCATTAGTCTTTAAATCGTTGATTGCTGGTTTAATACAACGATGCAATAGTTATACCATCTCGAAATATCAAAGGCTTAAATACGTAAAAGTTAGCGCCTTCTATCGATGTGTAAAATTACCTGACATCATATAAGTCATAACTAATGAATCAATGCCATTAAGCCAATGTTATTCATTCAACCAGGGGTGGAATGATCGCTTATGGAATGTCTCAGCATCAAGCCACTATGAATAGTATAGATACGCTGGGGACTCGGCTGGACTAGTATAATTTCTGGACAGTCTTACAGCTTGCCAGCGTAGTAATACCAGTGACAACCCTTCGCATTGGCGAAACTGTGGAATGACATATTTATTATCAATGATGCGCTCAGCATCAAGAGTCACTCTATCCAAGGCAGGAAAAGTATCATTAAGTTTCGCTCAGCCTGGGGTAATTTCTGACATGGGGCACCACGAGAGATTATCTATGAAATAAAACCACTCGTGGAAATCATGCTTTGGCCTTGTATTATGTCCTACGTAGTGCAATGTCGGGTTGCTTGTCAAGAACACCATTCGCCTCAATAAGTGCAATTGTATTCTCATTTTCGTCAGTCATAACACAGACAGGCCGTTGAAATGATGGACGTCTTATAAATTTAATATGCCAACCCATTGCCATCATCCTACGACATGTAAAGACTTGTGCTTCGTTCATAAACTTCAGTGGATTATCGGGTACTGGTTTTAGCCCTTTTCGATTTTCTTCACGCTTCATTTAACCAGATTTCCTCTTTTGATCCGCAGAAATTCCTAAAATTAGCAAAGAACGGTCTTTACTAATCAATTTAGAATTAAATTATATGATTCACATAAGAATAACTGAAGAAAACAAGTTCTATTATGCGAGCAAATCCACACATGTTTTAACGACGATTCTGTACAACCGTTATTAAGTGATGAAGACCATTCAGCTGCATAAATGATCTAGCAAGATCATAACAATCATAAAGCAGATATGGCCCCACACACTTTCCGAAGACGTCCACGTACCTCGGTAGCCAGTGCTGCAACACCCGGGTTATCGACCAGGCTTAATACGGCAGATGGGTCCATGAAAGAGACAGTTACACTTCCGTTTTCCTCTTCCCTGACAACAACATTGCATGGTAGCAATACACCTATATCCGGTTCTGCTTCCATTGCCTGGTTAGCAAGCACAGGATTACATGCACCAAGAATAATATAGGGTCGTTTATCAATATCCAGTTTCTTTTTCAGAACAGCGCTGACATTTATTTCAGTCAAAACACCAAATCCCTGCTCCTGCAGAGCTGCCGTTACCGAAGCAACAGCATCGTCATAGGATTGATTAATTGTGCATGAAAAGGCGTACATCATATTCTCCTGTATGTTTATCTTCTAATAATTGTGACAGGCAGTGTTGCAGTCTGCCAGTACTTATCCAAAGCGCCATTATAGCTGAAGGACAGTGTTGGGCTAGACCCTGAGGTTATTTTGATTGTTCAATTCTTTCAAGATTGTCGTTCAATGTTGAAAAAACCGGTGATAATTTTTCTGACCAATAGAAACCTGTCATTAGCAGTAACATTGCGAGGATTGCTGCAGCCAGCGCAGTGCTGCTGGTGCCTCCTGCTTCTAACAATTTGTCATCAACTTCAACCGGTAAAAATTTCTTGCGGATATTTTTTATTTTTCTTTCGCAGTGCCTGAAATAGAGATAATTGGCAGTGGCTCCCCATAGGATATTTGTGAAAGGCCAGAAGATTGAACTAATCAAGATAATCGCTGACCAACCCCATAGCTTTCTGTAAATAGCCCAGAAAAAGGGAACAAAAAAAGCTGACCAGTGCCATGTAAAGACAAAGTGGGATTGCCCACCCTGTTGAAATTTATCAAATTTTGGCAAATAGTCATCGAAATTTTCAGCAACAAATATGGCCAGCCGACGCTTGACTGCCGCCATTGCGACACCTTGCTTATATTGTTCCTTTACTTTTTCCTGGCCAGCATCAGCTTCTTTATGTGAAAAACCATACATTTCTGTTTCATTATTATCCTGATTTATGCCACCTGCCAGTTTTTGTAATTGCGCCATCGTTTCACTGTATGACGTTGCCTCATCTGATTCCAGATTTAATTCAGATAAAAAGTCTTCAGGATCAGGAAAGGCTTCTTTGCGCTTTCTCTGCTTTTTGCTTGTCGACGTCTTTTTAACTTTACCAACTGGTTCTATTTCACATTCAACACCTAACTGCATTACCTGGGCTTGCAATTGTTTCGCCTTATCGAGTGGAAATGTGAGCTTTACGTATCTTCGCTTACCCGAGATAAGTTTGGTCACACTGTCTAGCGGTGTTTTTAGTAGACGCGACAGGTCTAGAGCAACTTCATCTTGATCAGCACCGGGCAAGATATAGCCGGGGAATACTAGATGAAAAAGTGGTTCGGCTTCATTAGTAGATTCACTCATCTAAAAATTCACCATAATTATTTTGCCTCAATTTATGACCACATCGGACTGGCACTCTACAGAATATATAAACCCATAATTACCAGGAGTTACGATCTAAGTGTTGTCATTTTGAATACCATCTTTAGTATAAAATATTCCATCTATTCCTTATGAGAGTAGTTCAAAGTCATCTCTCATGCCAGAACATCAAATTATATTTCCCCAGCAATAGCTAATTATTCGTACACTTATTCCACTGCCATCTGTATCCACTCCAGGTCAGATAAGCTGAATTTATATAGACGTCGTGAGCAGAAAATCATGCCCTCAACTTGGCTCCCTGGTAAGGTTTATATGTTTTGAACACGAGAAACGACTTTTTCACGTTAAGGGCAGTCAACAGATTCCCAGTTAAGAGCAGCGATGATGCTTTACGCCGTCACTCATTGATGAGATTCAAATTTTATGTAATTGGGAGAGTTAAACATATATATTACAGCGGGTTAACCACACATTTAACGTAAATACTTTAACTTTATGGTAATCTTAATTGCATGCAAAAAGAGCAAAAGTATTAGTAGCAGGACAGCCTTTTCATCGTTATTCTGTGGAAGGTAAGAAGCATTGAATTGATTCAGAGTATAAAGAAACCTGCTGCCGTTCATACAATCGGCTTTAGGCTTGAAGATAACTCATTAACTATGATCTTTATTCGATAAGCATGCCGTAGAGCGTATCTTTCAGGTGCAGCCGTTTCTTTTTCAGGTCTTCAAGGTAGAAATCTGAAGTATTTTCAACACCGGTCTCTATACGCCTGACTTCCTGGTCAAGATCATGATAATCATCAAAAAGCTTGGAAAAATGTGCATTTTCCATTTTCAGGTCATGAATACGATCCACGTATTCAGGGAATTCATGACGCAGATCGTGTTTTTCACCTAACATTTCATAGCCTCAATTCAATTTAGTTGACTAGATAGACATTGCATCAGTCTAATAAGATAGAAATCATTATATCGCGTAAACCGAAGATATAACTATTTACGACAAAATTTTTGCTTGCTGACCTCATGCAGCCCCTTGATACAGGCTATTGGATGTTACCTATTTCAGAGTCCGCTTGAGCGAGACATGTGCTAATTTCAAGGCACCCGCTGATCTATATGTAGAAGAACTATTTCCTTTGACCCGAGGTCGACCACCTGCACAGTACTCTGTAAATCACCGCTTTGAGCGACCGGCTGACCACTGCGTGATACTCGAGCACCAAGTTTGAGCTGCTCGAATTGTGACAGGCTGGTTCCCGGTCGCAATAGAGAAGAATCATCCAGCACGATACTGACCGGCAGCTCTCGTGCCTGGCGCTTGATAGCTGCCAATGGCATTGGCGGTCCGGAAACAGCCCTGGCAAAGATGAACAGGACATCATTTTCGCCAATCTGCTGCAGCAACGAAGGGTCAATGGTTACTTCAATAGAGATTGAGTTCCCTGGTAGCGCTTCCGGCAGGCTGGGAAGACTGACATCAGCAACTTCCATGCCGGCGCCCTTCGCCAGAACAACTGCTTCATCAATCATTGTGCGTAGTTCAGCCAGCATTTCCTTGTCATCCTGCAGGCCCTGTGCAGCGCGTTGCCAGTAATCAATGGCCTCAAGGTATTGTTTATCATCTGCTGCAGCCTGCCCTGCCATCCATAAAGCAGTAGTGTGGGCAGGTTCTTTTTCTAACGCTTCCTTCACCAGGCTTATTGGCCGACCTGCCAATTTACCACCCTGGGTCATCGCCAGTGAATCTGCCAGTACAACGAGAGCCGTAGCCTGTCGATCCGACACTACTACCAGCTTCTCATAGGCTTCGACAGATAATGGAAATTGTTCGGTTGCTGCATACAAACGCCCCAGCAGATACCAGGCGTTCGGGTCGTCAGGGTTTTCAGCTGTCTTCTTTTTCAGACCGACGATCATTTCTTCCATCGAGGGCAATTCTTTGGCCGTAGATGGCACTGAAGTATTCGATGACATTGATGTATGATTGCCGGGACCTGCAACATCAAGATACTGCGGTGAACCGAGCAGGTCATAGAGACCAAAACTCAACAGTGGGACTAGAACTACCAGGGCAATCATTATCATCTTGCCAGCAGGAGCTGCTGATATACTAGCCGACGTACCATCAACATCTGCAACGTCAATCAGCAGACCTTTTTCAAGCTCCTCCAGTGTCTCTTCATATATTTCCTTGCTCAAAGTTCCAGCTTCGAGCTCGTTTTTGAGTTCACTCATCCGTTCCTTGGCAATGCTGATGTTCTGCTCGCGATTGCCATCAGGCTCGCTGCTTTTTTTTCCACGCAAGGCAGGCAACAGCAGCGCCAGTCCTGCTACTACCATCAGTATAGTTATAATCCAGAATGACATTATTCTTCTCGCTCCAGCAGCTGTTCAGCCTGCGCCTTGTCTGTTTCGGTAAATGGGACTTCATCGCCGGGACGACGGATAAACCTGATCAATAAGAACACAGCTATGATGAGGATAATAAACGGACCTATCCAGAGCATCAGAGTACTTGTATTCAGGCGCGGCCGGTAAAGAACAAAATCGCCATAGCGTTGTGACATGTAGTCCAGCACAAACTCTTCATCCTCACCTTTCGAAACCATTTCGTAGGTTTTGCGGCGCAGATCCTTGGCAAGCTCAGCATTGGAATCGCCAATGTCCTGGTTCTGACAGACAGTACATCGCAATTCCTTGATCAATTTTTTGTACAGTGCTTCCTTTTCCGGGTCATCAAACTGATAGGCATCAATTGCGGCCTGCGAGGAAAAAGAAACGAAAAACAATAAAAGCAGTGTTACCGGCAATAGCCCTCTTCTAACCCACACGCTAACCCGCCTCCGTGTTTATCTCGCGCAACAGCGGAATAATTTTCTCATCGACAATCGAATCTGTCAGTGGGCCGACCTGCTTGTAGCGCACTATGCCCTCCTTATCAATGACGAAGGTCTCCGGGACACCATACACCCCCCAGTCAATCCCAACATCACCGTTTATATCCATCAGGCTGGCTTTATAGGGATTCCCCAGTGCCGCAAGCCAGCCCTTGCCATCCTCAGGTTTATCTTTGTAATTCAATCCGTAGACAGGCGCTTCTCCCATAGCGACGAAACGCTTTACCACATCATGTTCAGCACGGCATGACACACACCATGATGCCCATACATTCAGTAGCCAGACCTGCCCCTTTAAATCAGCCGTCGAAATTCGTTGCTGAGGATTGTGCAATACCGGTAAATCAAATTGCGGTGCCGGTTTACCAATAAACGGCGAAGGAATATGCTTCGGGTCAAGCTTTAATCCTATTGCCAGGAAGACCACCAGGACAATAAATACTGCCAACGGAATTAAATATCTCTTCATGCCAGAGCCTCTGCAGCTACGGCAGCCTGTTTCTGTTTAGCACGTGCCAGTTTGCGATAGCGTGGGTCAGTGGCAGAAAGCAGTCCACCCAGCGCCATGATCAAAGCACCTAACCAGATCCAGCGAATAAATGGTTTATGATAGATGCGCACACTCCAGGCACCATCATCACCCAGCGGTTCTCCGAGTGCCACGAACAGGTCTCGAAACAGTCCGGCATCAATCGCTGCTTCAGTCATCGGCATTTTCTGCACCAGGTATTCACGTTTTTCCGGTTGCATAGTCGCGATATGAGTGCCATTTTTGGATACTGTCAGTTTGCCATTCGCTGCCCGGTAATTTTTGCCAACGGTATTCTCGACACCTACGAAGGTAAAATTGAAACCGGCCAGTTCATAACTTTCACCAGGATTAACCTGCAGATCCTTTTCTGTACTATAGGTAGAAGTTAGAGTAATACCGACAATAAAGACCGCAATGCCAATATGTCCCAGGCTCATGCCCCAGAACGACCGCGAAACGTTAAATATACTGCGCCCTCTCGCCTGCTCAAACAGAGATTTGAGTGTCATACCCAGCACCCAGATGGCCAGTACCATACCGAAGGCTGCACCGATGTCGTAAAAGTCCATCACAAGCAGCGGAAACAGTAAGCCGGCGATCAGGCTGAATGCAGCTACCAGCCATATTTTTGGCAAAATGCGATTGAATGAATCGTGCTTCCAGCGCAACAGAGGCCCTATTCCCAGCAGCACGGCCAATGGCGCCATTAGGGGAATAAAGACGCTGTTGAAATAAGGAGGCCCAACAGATATCTTGCCCATACCGAGGGCATCAACAATCAAGGGATAAAGCGTCCCAAGCAAAATACTCGCGCAGGCAACCACAAGAAATACATTATTCAGCAGCAGCCCGGTTTCACGCGATATAAGATCAAATGATACATGGCTTCTAATTTGCGCTGCACGCCAGGAATAAATCAGCAGTGAGCCGCCGACCACAATACAAAGGAAGAGAAGAATGAAGACACCGCGCTCCGGGTCAGAAGCAAAGGCATGCACCGAGGTCAGGACCCCGGAACGTACGAGGAAGGTGCCTAGCAGGCTAAGCGAGAAGGCAAAAATAGCCAGCAATACTGTCCAGGCTTTAAAAGCTCCGCGTTTCTCAGTGACTGCCAGTGAATGCATCAAGGCTGTACCTACTAACCAGGGCATAAATGATGCGTTTTCAACCGGATCCCAGAACCACCAGCCACCCCAGCCCAGCTCATAGTAAGCCCACCATGAACCAAGGGCGATTCCAAGCGTAAGGAAAATCCAGGCGGCATGTGTCCATGGGCGTGACCACCTGGCCCAGGCAGCATCAAGCTTGCCGCCCAGCATAGCGGCAATGGCAAAGGCAAAGGGTACAGCGAAACCTACATAACCCATATACAACATGGGAGGATGAATAATTAGCCCAAAATCCTGTAGAAGGGGATTCAGGTCCCGCCCCTCAAGCGCAGCCGGAACCAGTCGCTCGAAAGGATTCGATGTCAGCAGAATAAACAGCATAAAACCGACACTGACAAAACCCAATATTCCCAGCACCCTGGCAAGCATCAATGGCGGTATGCTGCGGCTGAATACACTGACACACGCAGTCCAGATGGACAGTACCAGCGCCCACAGCAGCAATGACCCTTCGTGTGCACCCCAGACAGCTGAAAACAGATACATCGTCGGTAAGGCAGTATTTGAGTTCATTGCGACGTACTTGACAGAAAAGTCGTGGGTCAGAAAACTCCAGGTCAGGCAGGCAAATGAAATGCCGACAAATAATAACTGTATCCTGGCAGCAGGTATTGCCACTGCCACCCAACTGGCAATTCCCCGATGTGCACCAGCTAGTGGCAGCAGCGTCTGCACCAGGGCAAATACCAGTCCGAGTATTAGTGCAAACTGGCCTATTTCAGGAATCATTGTTTACCACCCCCGGGTTTCATACCTGCCTTTTTCAGCGCATCAGCGACTTCGGGAGGCATATAATTCTCATCATGCTTGGCGAGGACTTCAGAGGCGACAAAAATACCGCTGTCGGCAAGCTTGCCCTGGGCAATGACGCCCTGCCCCTCTTCAAACAGGTCAGGCAGTATCCCCGTGTATTCAACATTGACGACATTCGCAGTATCGGTTACGGCAAATCTCACTGTGAGTTCCTTGCCTCTTTGTACGCTGTCATTGACGACCATGCCACCTAGCCTGAAAACATGATTTTCAGGTGCCTTCTTCTGCACGACTTCAGTCGGTGAATAGAAATAGGACATGTTATTGCCAAGTGCATTGAACACCAGCCACGTAGCAAGGCCCAGTATTGCTAAGCCAACGAGGATAAATATCAGTCTTTTTTGCCTGGCTTTCATTACATATCACCTGATGAGTTAGTTGATTGTTTGGCTGTCTTACTGCGTACAAGCCGTGAAACTCGCTGCAGTGTGATTTTTCGTCTGTGTCGAACAAGTATGGGTTCTGCAATCATACACAATGCAGTCATACCAAAAGAACCCCAAACATAAAGGGCATAACCGCCCATATTAAAAAATTCTTTCATTGTTTTATCTCTGGTAATTCACTAACCCACTGTTTGTCACGTTCTCGTTCGAGGATAATCGATCTAACCCTGGCGAGAGAAATAGCAATGGTATATGCCCAGAAGGCAAACGCCATAATCAACATTGAGATCAGCATAACCGAAGCCATGCTGGAGCCGGATTTAACGCTGACAGATGCCCCCTGGTGCAGGGTATTCCACCATTGTACCGAATAATAGATTATCGGAATATTAACAACCCCTACTAATACCAGGATTGCCGTAGCCCTGTCAGCACGACGGTTGTCATCAATAGAAGAATGCAGCGCAATGTATCCGATATAGAGGAAAAACAGGATCAACTCCGATGTCAGGCGTGCATCCCACACCCACCATGTGCCCCACATCGGCTTGCCCCAGAAAGCACCGGTCCATAGGGCGAGAAAAGTAAACATAGCACCGGTTGGTGCGAGAGACTGCACCATCATGCCCGACATGCGGGTATTAAATACCAGCCCCATAGCAGCCCAGAATGCCATCACCAGGTAAATGAACATCGACATCCAGGACGCAGGCACATGAACAAAGATAATGCGGTAGCCTTCACCCTGCTTGTAATCTGTCGGTGCAACAAAGAAACCCATATACAGCCCGACCATGATTAAGATGACGGCTATGGCAGTAAACCAGGGCGCCAGCTTACCGGCCAGCGGATAAAAGGTCGCCGGCGAGGAATATTTAAACCAGTTAATTCTATTTGAGCTCATTTAATTATTTAAAAAATTAATATTTGTTAGTTAAACACGATGACTACTGTCGATGCATATACTGCCCTATTCAGCCGACACACGAAGAGCGGCTACCGTTGCCAGCGGTGACAGTACCAGCGACAACAGGAAAATTGCGCCCAGCATTGAAATATGCCCGGCACCGCCAAGTCCTGAAACCGTGGCTTCCACCGCCCCGGCGCCAAAAATCAGGACTGGAATATACAGGGGTAGCACGAGTAAGGAAACCAGCACGCCGCCTCCGCGCAAACCGAGTGTCAACGCTGCGCCTATGGCGCCGATCAGGCTTAGCGAAGGCGTTCCCAGAAATAATGTCAGCATCAACACCTGTATCGCTTCCGAAGACAGATCATACTGCAGCCCAAGCAGAGGCGATAGCAGCACCAGCGGCACACCCGTTATCAACCAGTGGGCCAATACTTTGGCGAGCACCAGGATTGTCGCAGGCTGTGGTGTTATTAGCATTTGCTCGAGCGTGCCATCAGCATAATCAATGGCAAACAACCGTTCCAGAGCCAGCATCGAAGCTAGCAATGCTGCCACCCAGAATACACCAGGCGCAATCTCACGCAAGGTATTCAGTTCAGGTCCCACACCCAAAGGGAACAAACTTATTGCAATAATAAAGAAAAACACCGTCGTCAGAATATCTGAGCGGTTGCGCACCGCCAGCAGCAAATCGCGCATGACAACAGTATAAAAGGCTTTAAACATCACCATCCTTTTTCCAGCCAAGTCTTAATTGCTTGACTTCACCGGTGGTCAGGCCAACATCCTGATGAGTAGTAAGTATAACCATCCCATCATTCTCAACATGTTCGGCAATTACCGTCTGTAGAAAATCGACAGCTGCCTTATCCAGTGCAGTAAACGGCTCATCCAGCAACCATAAGGGTGACTTGCTGAGTAATAGCCTTGCCAGGCTAACTCGCCTTTTCTGTCCTTGCGAAAGCACGCCAACAGCGAGGTCTTCATGGCCGTATAGCCCCATTTTTTCTAGTACCTGCCATAATTCATCGTCACTGACATCCAGACCATCGAGCCGGCTTAGTATGCGCAGATTTTCTACAGCGGTAAGATCAGCCTTGATACCATTCAGGTGCCCAAGGAACAGCATCTCCAGCGCAAATTCATCACGCTGTCGGCGAATATTCATTCCTTTCCAGCTAACAACACCCTGACTTGGCTTAATTAGTCCACAGAGGGTGCGCAGCAGGGTCGTTTTCCCGCTGCCGTTATGCCCCAGCAAATGCAGCAGCTCCCCCGTGTTGAGGCTGAAACCCAATTCCGAGAACAGGCTGCGGTCACCGCGTATAACTTCCAGGTTGTTGACTTCAAGCATGTTGTTATTCGAGTTTAGGATTAAGTCTGAATTTGCGGAGGATTAAAAGCAGGATTGCCAAATGTGCGATTCACCCGCCATGCAATCGAATGCATGCATGGGAAAACAGGAGATTCTATGCTTTTATAAAGAAAACTTCGAGCCATGCTTTAACTGACATTTTCTCAGGTATGTAGTTCCAGTAATTCAGACCTGATTAATTCTGCTCGATCACGCAATTCAGCAGATTTTTCAAATTCAAGGTTCTGTGCGCAGTCGAGCATTTCTTTTTATAACTGATTGATCATTTTTGCCTTCTCTGAAGTAGAAAGCTTTTTATAGTCAGCTGTCTCCTCAGCCGCTAGCAGCATCTCAGGCGATATCCTGATATATAGCTGTCTCTTATACACATCTCCGAGCCCACGAGAC
>JARFQI010000187.1 GCA_029287855.1 Arenicellales bacterium
CTTTCTTTTGGTACCTTTTCTTTGGCCACTCAAAGAAAAGATACTCGCCCAAAAAGGGCGAAACATTGAGTTAAACATCATCGCAGATAAAAAAGATGCAAATCAGCCGTGCGCCAGCACAATAAAACAATCCCCAGTTAACGTCGATTGAAACGACAGTCATGGTTATAATGCCAATATTGATCGCCATTTATGCATAATCACTCTTCTCATTTATCTCTGGATCATCAAACTACCATTACAGTAACCTCATATGAGTCCTGACAAAAAGCATCGGTTTGGCCGTAACTGGATGAATGAGCATTTGAATGACAGTTATGTGAAAAAGGCTAAAAAGTCCGGTTATCGTGCAAGATCAGCTTTCAAACTGGAAGAAATCGACAAAAAGGACAAATTGTTAAGGCCTGGTCTGAATGTTGTTGACCTGGGAGCTGCGCCAGGTGGATGGTGTCAGTATGCGAGAAAAAAACTGGGTAAAAAGAGCCGTTTGATCGCTGTTGACCTGTTACCGATTGAGCCGATTGAAGGGGTGGAAATAATTCAGGGTGATTTTACTGAAGAGCAAGTTCGGCAACAGATTAATGACATGGTTGATAATAAGGCTTTTGACCTTGTGTTATCCGATATGGCCCCCAATATAAGTGGTATAGCTTTGGCAGATCAGGCCAGATCTATCGGCCTTGCAGAAGGTGTGCTTGACTGGAGCCTTTCAGTGCTGGCGGTGGACGGTGGGTTATTGATGAAAGTTTTTCAGGGCAGCGGTTTTGACCCGTTGCGGAAAGAGATTTTATCGAACTTTCGTTCTGTGGCGGTAAGGAAACCCGGTGCATCGCGTTCGCGGAGCGCAGAAGTTTACCTGCTGGCGCGAGGTTTTAAAGGTATTTAAGGGCATTTCAATTAGATTTTGAAAGGTCATTGTTTGACTGATCCATTTAGATTCCATGAGATGTCAGTTGTTTTATAGGTGTATTGTTATTGAATCAAGGTAGTCAGCAAGGCAAAATAGAAAGCCTGGCAGCTCATTTCTTTTATCATTGAGGCAGTAGTTTGAATAATCTTTCGAAAAATCTCGTCATGTGGCTGGTCATAGCGGTAGTGCTGATGACCATCTTTAATAATTTTGCGCCACGTCAGCTTGGCAACACTAAACAACTCGAATACTCATCATTTCTTGCTGATGTAAAGCAGGGCCAGATCAGTAAAGTTGTGATTGCCGGTCAAAACATCACTGCTACCCGTCAGGATGGCACGACAGTCAAAAGCTTTGCACCGGATGATCCGGATTTGATCAACGATCTATTGAGAAATGGTGTTGTTGTGGATGCAAAAGAACCAGAGCAGCCTTCTTTACTGATGAGTATCTTCATTAGCTGGTTCCCACTATTGCTGCTGATAGGTGTCTGGATCTTTTTCATGCGCCAGATGCAGGGCGGTGGCGGACGCGGCGCGATGAGCTTTGGTAAGAGCAAGGCGCGTATGCTGACTGAAGACAAAAACAAGGTGACCTTCGATGACGTTGCCGGTGTCGAAGAGGCCAAGGAAGAGGTTGCCGAACTGGTCGAGTTTCTCAGAGACCCTTCACGTTTCCAGAAACTGGGCGGAAAAATCCCTCGCGGCGTATTGATGACGGGTTCTCCGGGTACTGGTAAAACCCTGTTGGCTCGTGCCATTGCCGGCGAAGCCAAAGTCCCGTTTTTTACCATTTCAGGTTCAGATTTTGTTGAAATGTTTGTTGGTGTCGGTGCTTCACGTGTACGTGATATGTTCGACCAGGCCAAGAAGCATGCTCCCTGTATCATTTTTATTGACGAAATTGATGCTGTCGGACGTCACCGTGGAGCAGGCCTCGGCGGTGGACATGATGAGCGTGAGCAGACCTTGAACCAACTGCTGGTAGAAATGGATGGATTTGAAGGCAGTGAAGGCGTCATCGTCATTGCTGCTACCAACCGGCCTGATGTGCTTGATCCAGCCTTGCTCAGACCCGGACGTTTTGACCGCCAGGTTTATGTTCCGCTGCCGGATATCCGCGGCCGCGAACAGATTCTTAAAGTTCACATGCGCAAGGTGCCGATTGATGACGATGTTGATGCAAGCATTATTGCCCGTGGCACACCTGGCTTCTCAGGTGCTGACCTGGCAAACCTGATTAATGAGGCAGCCCTGTTTGCTGCCAGGGCCAACATGCGCACAGTCAAAATGGAACAGTTTGAGCTGGCCAAGGACAAGATAATCATGGGGGTCGAGCGTCGCTCTATCATCATGCCGGAAGAAGAACGACGCAATACCGCATATCATGAATCAGGACATGCGATTGTTGCAAAAGTGCTGCCCGGTACTGACCCGGTCCACAAGGTGACTATTATTCCACGCGGCAGGGCTCTCGGTGTAACCATGCAGTTGCCTGTAGAAGACCGTTACAGCCACACACGCAGTTATTTGTTATCGACTATCGCTGTTCTGATGGGGGGGCGTATCGGTGAAGAAATCTTTATGAACCAGATGACTACCGGTGCCTCAAATGATTTTGAGCGAGCTACGGACATGGCCAGAAACATGGTCGTGCGCTGGGGCATGAGCGACCTGATGGGGACACGTGTTTATGGCGAGAATGAAAGTGAAGTCTTTCTTGGCCGTGATGTAACGACACATAAAAACCTTAGCAATTCTACTGCGGAACAGGTGGACAAGGAAATTCGCCGGATTGTTGATGAGCAGTATGCCCGTGCGCGCAAGATTATTGAAGAAAACAAAGACAAGATGGAAATAATGGCAAACGCCCTGCTTGAATGGGAAACCATTGATGCTGACCAGATTAATGATATCATGGAAGGCAAGGAACCGCGGCCACCGGCTGATTATTCTGGTAGTGGACCAGCCAGTGGAGATTCAGCCAGCGACAAGAGTGATAAGAAAGGTGCCGAGCCTAAAATGGATCAGCCAGCCGGCGAGCACTAAGTATATAAAATGATTCAGAATGCAGATGGCTACCCACTCCTGCAGGAGGGGCGGACAGCTATCATGGGCATCCTCAATGCGACCCCCGATTCCTTTTCCGACGGGGGTCTTTTCATTTCAGTCAGCAAGGCTGTAGATCATGTCGCCAGAATGATTGATGAAGGCGCGGATATTATCGATATAGGCGGTGAATCAACACGGCCCGGAGCCAGTCCCGTTTCTGCGGAAGAAGAAATGGAACGCGTAATACCAATTATTGAAGCGGTCACGCAACGTTTTGGCGTGATTATCTCGATTGATACGTCTAAGGCCACCGTTATGCAGGCAGCAGTTAATGCCGGCGCCGGTATGATTAATGATGTACGAGCCCTGAAAGAGGAGGATGCACTTCAAGCCGCGGTGAAAATGGCAGTCCCTGTCTGCCTTATGCACATGCAGGGCCAGCCTCAATCGATGCAGGATAAGCCTGTTTATAATGATGTAACGACTGATGTCCGAGAATTCCTTTCTGAGCGCGTCGATCAGTGTCTTGAAGCGGGCATGGATTTAAATAATATAATGCTTGATCCCGGTTTTGGTTTTGGTAAAACAACGGAACAGAACTTTCAACTGTTGAATGAGCTGGAACACATCAGGTCGCACGATCTGCCTGTTCTAGCCGGGTTATCACGCAAAAGTATGATCGGCCAGACACTGAATTTAGGCGTTAACGAAAGACTTTCCGCAAGCATCGCATTGGCCTTGCTGGCGGTATTGAATGGCGCCAATATTCTGCGTCTGCATGATGTTAAAGAGACCTGTCAGGCCGTTCGTATGATTGAAGCTGTTGTAAAAGAGAAAAAAGAGAGATCATAGAAGTCATGAAATTTTTTGGTACAGACGGAATACGTGGGCGAATGGGGGAAGAACCGATAACTCCATCCACAGTAATGAAGCTCGGATGGGCACTCGGCAACGTGCTCGGGAAGAATGGTGGAAGCCGCGGCAAGATAATCATTGGAAAGGATACCCGTGTCTCGGGTTACCTGCTTGAATCAGCGATGGAAGCAGGCCTTATATCTGCGGGTATAGATGTCAGCCTTTTGGGTCCGATGCCGACGCCGGGAATTGCCTACCTGGCGCGAACTGCGCGTGCGCAGGCCGGTGTGGTTATCAGTGCCTCCCATAACCCGTATTACGATAATGGCATCAAGTTCTTTTCACCCGCCGGCGAGAAATTACCCGATAAAATAGAGCAGGCGATAGAAGAGGTGATGCAACAACCGGCCAGGACTGTTGATTCGCGTGACCTTGGCAAAGCCACGCGATACCCGGACGCTGCCGGGCGATATATTGAATATTGCAAGGCTACGATTGCCAACCATGTTACGCTGGATGGCCTGAAAATCGTCCTTGACTGTGCCAATGGTGCCAGCTATCACATCGCCCCCAGTGTGCTGTCTGAACTGGGAGCTAGATTGCATGTGATCGGCGATGAACCAGATGGCTTCAATATTAATGAGGGCTTTGGCGCAACAGCTCCTGCTGCTTTACAGGCCGCTGTGCTGGAGCAGGGCGCAGATCTTGGTATAGCACTGGATGGAGACGGTGATAGATTGATTATGGTCGATCATCAGGGTGAAATCGTTAACGGTGACAAACTGATACTCATCATGGCGCTTGCTAGAGCCCGGCGAGGTGAACTGCAAGGCGGCGTCGTCGGTACAGTAATGAGTAATCTGGGCCTGGAGCAGGCGTTTCGTGCCAACAATATAGAATTTGCCCGTGCAGCAGTGGGTGACCGTTATGTACTGGAAATGATGAAAGCCAATGGCTGGCAACTTGGCGGGGAAGCGTCGGGGCATATCATCTGTCTGGATAAATCAACCACAGGTGATGGCATTGTTGCCGCACTGGAAGTCCTCCAGGTCATGCATGACAGCGGTAAATCACTGTCAGAGCTTGCTTCTGAGATGGACACCTGTCCACAGACGATGATCAATGTTGAGATTGCACGCGGCTTCGATATCTCCGGTAATGCACGGGTCAAAGAAGCTGTGGCCGGGGTGGAGGCTGAGTTGGCTGATCGTGGGCGTGTAGTGCTGCGGCCGTCAGGCACAGAGCCGCTGATCAGGGTAATGATAGAAGGCATCGATGAAGCCGAAGTAATAACTCAGTGCGAATTCCTGGCAGATATTGTTCGCCAGGCAACAGTTGATAATTAACCTTATATTTTTACAGTAAATCTGTTTCATTTGATAAATCTCATATCAAGCCAATTCACATTGATTTTCAGGCGCTTCACGAGTACCATTGCGCCCCCATTGAGTATTGGTACATATTTAACAGTATATAAGGAGTTTTGAATGCGTCGTCCCCTGGTTGCTGGTAACTGGAAGATGAATGGTGACTCTCAGAGCACCGTTAGCCTGGTAAATGGTATTGTTGATGGTCGCGGTGATGTGACCCGTGCAGAAGTTCTCATCTGCCCACCATATATTCTGATTCCACGTGCCGCTGATGCATTAAACGGTCGGGACGATATTGCCCTTGGTGCACAGGATCTGGATATCAATCAGAATGGTGCCTTTACCGGTCAGATATCCGCGTCAATGCTGGTTGATGCCGGCTGTACATATGTCATCGTTGGCCACTCAGAGCGACGTGCCATCTACGGTGAAAGTGACCAGGATGTTGCAGAGAAATTCAGGGTTGCGCAGGAAGGCGGTTTGATACCGGTATTGTGTGTCGGTGAGACCCTGGAAGAAAGAGAATCCGGCGACACCGAAAATGTTGTAGCTCGCCAGGTACAGGCAGTGATTGATGTTGTAGGCATTGAGAATTTTGATAACTCAGTGATCGCCTATGAGCCTGTCTGGGCAATTGGTACCGGCAAAACGGCTACACCTGAAATGGCACAGGAAGTACATAAATTCATCCGTGATATGTTATCTGCTCTGAACAAAGATATCGCTGATCAGCTGCGTATTCTTTATGGCGGCAGCATGAATGCGGGAAATGCTGAATCCCTGATAGGTATGACTGACATCGACGGCGGCCTGATTGGCGGCGCCTCACTACAGCCTGACAGCTTCCTTGCTATCTGCACGGCAGCAAACTGAGCAATCAATTCTGATCAAACACTATGATTAATATTCTGATAGCAATACACGTACTAGTAGCCGTAAGCATAGTTGTACTGGTGCTGGTACAGCACGGCAAAGGGGCTGATGCAGGGGCGGCTTTTGGCGGTGGCGGGGGCGGTGCTTCAGGTTCCCTGTTTGGTAGCCAGGGTTCTGCGAATTTCCTGTCTCGTACAACCGCGATACTTGCTACGGTATTCTTTTTGACCAGTTTGTCGCTAACCTATCTTTACAGCAAGTCTGCAAAGCCAACCAGTGTGACAGACAGCGTGATGCAGGAAGTACAGGTGCCTGCAGTTGAAAAAGTAGAACAAATACCCCCTGCGCCTGAAACTGCGCCTGCTGATGTAAACAAAGATATCCCTGCCCTGCCTGATAACGGTGCAACAGAAAATGTCGATGCTGGCGGAGCTACGAATGCAGATGTACCTGCGCTTCCTGCTGAGCCTGGTAGTGTTGAATCTGAGAGCAAGGAATAAGTTATTGCCGAAGTGGTGGAATTGGTAGACACGCCGTCTTGAGGGGGCGGTGACGCAAGTCGTGCCGGTTCGAGTCCGGCCTTCGGCACCATTTATAAAAAAGAGCTTTAGCCTGCATATTAGCTGAAAAGTTTCTTTTCCCAACAATAAAAAATACTTGTGCTGCTAATCTGCTGCAGAATATAAGTCATTGATTAATAATAATATCTTAGGCCTGCTCTAGCTTGACACAAGGGCTAAGTCGACCTAGACTGAGCGCTTCGCTTTTAGTTTATGCAAACGCGATCAGAACTGGAGGGTAAGCTCGATGCCACGCGGCTGAGCCAGAATATAAAAATGACCATGCTTGAAAACTATATACCCATTCTGGTGTTTATCGCTGTTGGTGTTATGTTTGGCGTTTTGCCTATTTTATTTGGCAAGATTTTCAGCATGTTACTCAAAGTTGACAAGCCTGATCCTGAAAAACTGTCTCCGTTTGAATGTGGCTTTGATGAGTTTGAGGATGCGCGCATGAAGTTCGATGTGCGCTACTACCTGGTCGCTATCCTTTTTATAATATTTGACCTGGAAATTGCCTTTCTATTCCCCTGGGCGGTCGTGCTGCAGGAAGAGTCTGTCGGCATGTTCGGGTTCATCTCGATGATGATCTTTCTCGCCATACTTGTGATTGGCTTCATCTATGAATGGCTTAAAGGAGCGCTTGAATGGGAGTAAACGAAGGCGTATCAAACAAGGGCTGGGCAGTCACCAGCGCGGATAGCCTGATCAACTGGGCGCGTACCGGTTCCATGTGGCCAGTAACATTCGGGCTTGCATGCTGTGCGGTCGAAATGATGCAGGCAGGTGCATCACGCTATGACCTCGATCGATTCGGGGTAATGTTCCGTCCCAGTCCCAGGCAGTCTGATGTGATGATCGTTGCCGGCACACTGACTAACAAAATGGCTGCACCATTACGTAAAGTTTATGACCAGATGGCTGAGCCTCGCTGGGTTATTTCAATGGGGTCCTGTGCTAATGGCGGTGGTTATTACCACTACTCCTACTCAGTCGTTCGAGGCTGTGATCGCATTATTCCTGTTGATATTTACGTACCGGGCTGTCCGCCGACTGCTGAAGCATTGCTGTACGGTATTCTTCAGCTACAGAAAAAAATTCGCACTAATACTATTGCCCGCAGCTGACAAATGACAAAAAGCGAAAGATTACAGACGCTACAGAGGCGCATCGGAGAGGCGGTGGGGGATGCTGTACTGACTTCATCGATTGATCTCGGCGAATTGACAGTTGATCTGGCTGTTGAGGCATTGCATGAAACCTGCAAAAAACTCCACAGCGGCGAAAACTTTTCATTTGATATGCTGATCGATGTCTGCGGTGTCGATTACCTTGATTATCGCAAAGAAGCCGGTGAAGAATCGACGCAGCCCCGCTTTGCAGTGGTTTATCACCTGCTTTCTACTGCACGCAATCAGCGTCTGCGTCTTCGTGTGTTCGTTGAAGAATCGTCACCAATGGTTGATTCAGTGATTGATATTTGGAAGTCAGCCGACTGGTTCGAGCGGGAAGCCTTTGATCTTTACGGCATCCTTTTCAAAGGCCACCCCGATTTGAGACGTATTCTCACTGATTATGGATTTGTCGGTCATCCGTTTCGTAAGGATTTCCCGCTGTCCGGCCATGTTGAAATGCGCTATGACGAAGAAAAGGGCAGGGTTGTTTACCAGCCTGTTTCGATTGAACCGCGTGTGCTTGTACCCAGGGTAATCCGGGAAGAGGGTTACGGTGGCTGAAATACATAATTACACACTGAACTTTGGTCCACAGCATCCCGCGGCACATGGTGTATTGCGCCTGGTGCTTGAGATGGATGGCGAAGTAATACAGCGCGCTGATCCACATATCGGACTATTGCATCGAGCAACAGAAAAACTGGCTGAATCCAAGCCTTATAACCAGAGTATCGGTTACATGGACAGGCTGGATTACGTTTCCATGATGTCAAATGAGCATGCTTATGTACTGGCGATCGAGAAAATGCTTGGTGTAGACGTGCCGTTGCGTGCCCAGTATATCCGCGTCATGTTTGACGAAATCACACGCATTCTGAATCACCTTTTGTGGCTTGCAGGTCATGGCCTGGACATCGGTGCAATGACCATGTTTCTCTACTGCTTTAGAGAACGTGAAGACCTGATGGATATTTACGAGGCCGTATCCGGCGCCCGTTTACATGCCACTTATTATCGTCCGGGCGGTGTCTATCGGGATCTACCGGATCGCATGCCTCAGTATGAACCATCAAAATGGCATAACCAGAAAGAAGTTGATCGTATGAATGAGAACCGCCAGGGTTCAGTACTCGACTTCATCTGGGATTTCACCGAGCGGTTCCCGGCCCATGTCGATGAATATGAAACACTGCTGACCGATAACCGTATCTGGAAGCAGCGTACCGTCGGCATCGGCGTAGTGTCGCCGGAGCGGGCAAAGAACCTTGGCTTTACCGGTCCTATGTTGCGTGGGTCTGGAGTTGAATGGGATCTGCGCAAGAAGCAGCCGTACGAGGTCTATGACAGGCTGGATTTTGACATTCCTGTCGGCACCAATGGCGATACCTATGACCGCTACCTGGTGCGCATGGAGGAATTTCGCCAGTCAAATAGAATTATTCGCCAGTGTGTCGAGTGGCTGCGTAATAATCACGGTGCAGTAATGGTCGAAGATCATAAAATTGTCCCGCCCAGACGTGAAGCCATGAAGCATGATATGGAAGCGCTGATACATCACTTCAAGCTATTCACCGAGGGATTCTGTGTGCCAGAAGGCCAGGCTTATGCGGCAGTCGAGCACCCTAAAGGCGAGTTTGGTATCTACCTCGTCTCTGATGGTGCCAACAAGCCGTACCGGGTAAAGATACGTGCGCCCGGGTTCGCACATTTGTCGGCACTGGATGAAATGTCCAATGGCCACATGCTGGCAGATGTCGTGGCGATTATTGGTACCCAGGACATTGTATTTGGGGAAGTTGACCGATGACCGAGATGACTTTGTCTGCTAACGCGATTACACAGATAGAAAAAGAGCTGGAAAAATATCCGCCGGATCGTAAAGAGTCTGCCGTGATGGCTGCTTTACGTATAGTACAGGATGAGTTTCGCTGGCTTAGCAAGGAAATTATGCAGGAGATCGCTGACCTGCTTGAGATGCCGGCAATCCATGTCTACGAAGTGGCAACATTTTATTCCATGTATGAGCACAAGGATGTTGGCCAGCACAAAATTTGTGTATGTACCAATATTTCCTGCCAGTTATGTGGATCAAAAGGGGTGCTGGATCACCTTAAAGAAAAAACAGGTATCGGTCCGGGTGAAACTACCGCAGACGGTCGTATAACTATCAAGGAAGTTGAATGTCTGGGTGCCTGTGGTGGAGCACCAATGATGCAGGTTGATAAGGACTATTTCGAAAACCTGACAACTGAAAGCATCGATAAAATACTTGAGGGTCTGGACTGAGTTATGATTGACGAAAGTAAACTTAACCTGGTCTGTTTTCGCACTCTGAATCATGATAAGCCATCGAGCCTGGAGACATACCTTGAGGTCGGTGGTTATTCCGCGCTGAAAAAAATTCTCAAGGATCAGACTCCCGCAGAAGAAATTATTGAAGAAGTGAAAACCTCCGGCCTGCGCGGTCGAGGCGGTGCCGGTTTTCCTACAGGCTTGAAATGGAGTTTCATGCCAAGAACAGCCCCAGGTCAGAAATACATCGTCTGCAATTCTGATGAGGGCGAGCCGGGTACATTCAAAGACCGTGATATTTTACGTTATAACCCTCACCAGCTAATTGAGGGCATGATTATCGCCGGTTACTGCATCGGTGCCTCAGTTGGATATAACTATATTCGCGGTGAGTTCTGGCATCCCTATCAGTGCTTCGAAGCCGCACTCGCTGAGGCCAGGGAAGCAGGACTGCTCGGTGCCGACATCCAGGGTAGCGGATTTGACTTTGAATTATTTGTACACCTTGGTGCAGGAGCTTATATCTGCGGCGAAGAGACAGCGCTGCTGGAATCCATCGAAGGTAAAAAAGGCCAGCCACGATTCAAGCCGCCATTCCCTGCCGGTTATGGCCTCTATGGCAAGCCAACAACGATTAACAACACGGAAACCCTGGCGTCCGTCCCAGTGATACTGGAAAAGGGCGGCAAGTGGTTTGCAGATCTTGGTAAACCCAATAATGGCGGTACTAAACTGTTTTCTGTGTCTGGCCATGTTGAGAAGCCGGGCAATTACGAAGTTCCGATGGGCACACCATTCAGAGATTTACTGGAACTGGCCGGTGGCATGCGTAAAGGCAGGGCACTTAAAGCCGTAATTCCTGGAGGTTCTTCCGTTCCTGTTTTACCTGGTGACGTAATGATGCAACTTGATATGGATTATGATTCCATAGCCGAAGCAGGCTCTATGCTAGGGGCCGGTTCGGTCATCGTTATGGATGAAACCACCGATATGGTTGATGCGCTGGAACGGCTGTCCTACTTTTATCATGAAGAATCCTGTGGACAGTGCACGCCATGCCGCGAAGGCACGGGCTGGCTCTACCGGGTAATCCATCGCATAAATACAGGGGCTGGAAAAAAACAGGACCTCGACCTGCTGACAGACATGGCAAACAAGATTCAGGGGCGAACAATTTGTGCCCTTGGAGATGCAGCAGCAATGCCGGTGGCAAGCTTTCTGGAACGGTTCAGAAGCGAATTTGAAGCAAAAATTAATAACAAGGCAGCTGTTTGAATAGATCAGGCAGAAAAATAGACTCATGGCAACAATAGAAATTAACGGACAAACAATTGAGGCAGAGGCCGGATCAATGCTGATCAAGGCGGCTGATGACGCTGGAATCTATATCCCGCGTTTCTGTTATCACGATAAGTTGTCAATTGCAGCTAACTGCCGTATGTGCCTGGTCGAAGTAGAAAATGCACCTAAACCCTTGCCTGCCTGTGCGACACCGATTACAGATGGTATGAAGGTTGAGACAAGGTCTGAGCAGGCTCGTGATGCACAGAAAGGCACCATGGAGTTCCTGTTAATCAATCACCCGCTGGATTGCCCGATTTGTGACCAGGGCGGTGAGTGTGAGCTGCAGGATCTTGCAGTGGGTTACGGTAAGGATGTTTCGCGTTTTTCTGAAGGAAAGCGCGTCGTCATTGACAAGAATCTGGGGTCTTTGATTTCCACCGATATGACACGCTGTATCCAGTGTACCCGCTGCGTGCGCTTTGGCCAGGAAATTGCCGGCATAATGGAACTGGGCATGGTAAACCGCGGCGAGCACAGCGAAATCATGACCTTTATGGGGCAGGCGGTATGTTCCGAGATGTCCGGAAATGTGATTGATCTTTGTCCCGTTGGCGCTTTGACCTCCAAGCCTTTCCGCTTCCGGGCAAGATCGTGGGAGATGCAGGGGCATGACGGCATTGCTGTACATGATACTGTAGGTTCAAATACCCGGGTTGAAACATTACGCGGGGATGTGTTGCGTGTCCTGCCACGTGAAAATGAAGCAATCAATGAAGTCTGGTTGTCTGACCGTGATCGTTTCAGCTATACCGCAAATGATTCTGAGCAGCGCCTGACAACGCCAATGCTTAAAATCAATGGCGAATGGAAAGAAACTGACTGGCCAACAGCGCTGGAAAATGTATCCAGCAAGTTGCAGGCTATAGTCAAGCAGTACGGCGGCGACAGCATCGGCGCCCTGGCATCGCCAACCGCTACATTGGAAGAATTTACCCTGCTGGAAAAAATCATGCGTGGTATGGGTAGCCAGAATATGGATTACCGGCTGCGCCAACAGGACTTTAGAGCGGATGGCGAAATATCTGCTCCGCTGCTGGCAGACAGTATTGCAAGCCTGGAAGAGACAGAACTGGTAATGCTGATTGGCAGCAACATACGCAAAGAGCAGCCAGGCCTGGCAACCCGGCTAAGAAAGTCTGTCAGAAATGGAAATCGCGTTATAGTGATGAACAGCGCGAATTTTGATTATGCGTTCCCTGTTGCCCATAATGTCGTCGCTTCACCGTCACAGCTAGTGGCAAAACTCGCACGATTAGTTGCCTTAACTGCGAATAAAAAATCCTCTAAGGTTGATGCCGCCATTATGGACCTGGCGGCAGAATCGAGCGCTGATGATGAAATTGAAGTAATGGCTGATGCACTGATCGAAGCAGGGGACTCAGCACAGATTGTTGTTGGCACGACGGCATTAATGGATGCTAATTATTCCGTGCTGGTATCATTGGCTTCAGCATTAGCAGGCATGACGGGTGCTAACTATGGCAGGCTGGAAGAGGCCAATGCCGCAGCTGCCTGGCAGGCATCATTCCTGCCGTTTTCAAATGCAGACTCTGCTGCAAAGAATGCAGCTGAAATGCTGTCTCAGCCATTGAAGGCCTGCCTGTTATTTAATGTCGAACCGTCACAGGACAGTACAACTGGTGAGCAGGCTCTGAGAACGCTGCAGGAAACTGGCATGGTGGTATCGATTTCGAACTTCCGCAGCGCCGAGATAGAAGATGTTGCGCATGTCATGCTGCCATTAGCAACAATACCTGAAACCGGTGGCTGTCATGTAAATTGTGAAGGAAAGATGCAATCATGGACAGCTGCCGTTCAGCCAGCCGGTGAGTCAAGACCAGGATGGAAAATCCTCCGTGTTATTGGAAATTACCTTGAGCTTGATGGTTTTGACTATTCGACGACTGAATCTATATGCGCTGAAACCACTGCCTTGAGTAAAAGCTTAAATAGCCCTGAGGTCTATTCATTAATTGACCATAAACAGGGACTTATTGAACGTGTAATGCATCTGCCTATGTACCGAACTGATGCAGTGACTCGCCGTGCACAGCCATTACAGCTGACCATGGACAATCCGACAGCAGTTGCAGCGATAAACCCTGAGACTCTCAGTTCGCTGGGTATCGAAGAGGACAGGGTAGAAATTGGCAATGGTGACAATAAAATAAAAATCACGGTAGTGTCTGATCCTTCGATTCCTCTGAACTGTGTCATGCTACCAACAGCAACAGAAGAAACAGCAGCCTTAGGTGGTGCAAACTGGCTTGAGGTGAAGACCTGTGCCTGAAGTAATACTGTCCTTGCTTGAAATCTTCCCTGACTGGCTACAGGTGCTGCTTGTTGCTCTGATTAAAGTAGTGGTGATTGTCGCGCCATTAATGCTGGCCGTCGCCTACCTGACATTTGCCGAACGTAAATTAATTGGTTATATGCAGATACGAGTCGGACCAAACCGGGTCGGACCACGTGGATGGCTGCAGCCGATTGCCGATGCACTGAAGCTGCTGTGTAAAGAGATAGTCATTCCGGCAAAATCAAATAAATATCTGTTTATCCTGGCGCCAATACTGGCGATAGGGCCATCGCTGGCGGCCTGGTCTGTCATTCCGTTTACCGATACGCTGGTATTATCAGATATCAATGCAGGGCTTCTGTTTATCCTTGCGATGACCTCTATCGGTGTCTACGGTATTATCATCGCTGGCTGGGCATCAAATTCAAAATACGCCTTTTTGAGTGCGATGCGTGCTTCAGCACAGATTGTTTCCTATGAGCTGGCTATGGGCTTCGCACTGGTCACTGTGCTAATGGCGGCAGGCAGTTTGAACCTGCGTGAAATAGTACTTGCTCAGAGCGGTGGTATTGGCGACTGGTACATGTGGCCGCTGTTCCCGATGTTTATTGTCTACTTTATCTCCGGGGTTGCTGAAACCAACCGTGCACCTTTTGACGTTGCTGAAGGTGAATCTGAGATTGTTGCCGGCTTCCACGTGGAATATTCCGGAATGACTTTTGCCGTATTCTTCCTGGCGGAATACGCTAACATGATATTGATTGCCATGCTGACCGCCCTGATGTTCCTTGGCGGCTGGATGTCACCGATTGGTGCATTTGCAGATACACCAATTTTGGGTGATGGTATTCACTGGCTATTACTAAAAACCAGTTTCGTTCTGTTCTTCTTCCTCTGGTTCCGTGCGACTTTTCCACGCTATCGCTATGACCAGATTATGCGTCTGGGCTGGAAAGTCTTTATCCCTCTGACAATAATCTGGATTGTTGTCATGGGCGTTGCCATGTTTCTTACACCATGGGGGCACCTGTTCCACTAAGGGTATGGAAAGATGAATAAAGCTATAGACATAATCAAAAGCCTGTTCCTGATTGAGTTACTGAAAGGAATGTCTGTCACCGGCAGGCACATGTTCAAGAAAAAAATTACCGTGCAGTACCCGGAAGAAAAGACCCCGATGTCCTTTCGTTTTCGTGGTCTGCATGCGCTGAGGCGCTACCCCAACGGTGAAGAGCGCTGCATCGCCTGTAAGCTTTGTGAAGCAGTGTGCCCGGCGCTGGCGATCACTATCGATTCAGAGGTGCGGGAAGATGGTTCACGCCGTACAAGCAGATATGACATCGATTTAACTAAATGTATTTTTTGCGGCTTCTGTGAAGAAGCATGTCCGGTTGACGCCATCGTTGAAACACGCGTGTTTGATTATCATGGCGAAGACAAAGGCGATCTTTATTACACCAAGGATATGCTGCTGGCGAATGGTGATCGGATGGAAGAAAGCATCGCCAGGGACAGAAAACTGGATGCACCTTACAGGTAGCCAATAATTGGTCTAAAGATTCTGATATGACATTTGAACAACTGGCATTTTACTTTCTTGCATCAGTAGCAGTGATATCTGCGATGATGGTCATTACGGTACGTAACCCGGTTCGTGCCGCGCTGTTTCTGATCCTGACATTCTTTACGGTGGCATGTATATGGATGCTGCTGGAAGCCGAGTTCCTTGCCATCGTTCTGGTACTTGTCTATGTCGGGGCGGTAATGGTCCTGTTCCTGTTTGTTGTCATGATGCTGGACGTTGATATTGATCAGTTACGTGAAGGCTTTGGTGAATACCTGCCAATAGGCGCAACGGTGGCAGTGATAATTCTGCTGCAATTAGTCATCGTGCTGAGTTCCGGCCCATTTGAGATAGACCAGATGCCAGCGCCGGCTGCCGCCTCTGCTGAATATGGCAATACCCATCAGCTTGGACTACTGCTCTACACCTATTATGTTTATCCCTTTGAGCTGGCGGCAGTTTTGCTGCTGCTGGCGATAGTGGCTGCCATTTCACTTGGCCTGCGTGGCCGAGTGTCATCTAAGAAACAAAAGCCGGATGAACAGGTGCGTGTACGCAAAAAAGATCGCCTGCGCATAGTGAAAATGAATGCTGAGAAGCAGGACTGACTGACGGAAGGAGTGTAATGATCGCTTTATCTGATTACCTGATTCTTGGAGCCATACTTTTCGGAATAAGTGTGGCCGGAATCTTCCTCAACAGAAAAAATGTCATTATTCTGCTGATGTCTATCGAGTTGATGCTGCTGGCGGTGAATATTAATTTCATTGCCTTTTCACATTATCTGAATGATCTTGCCGGCCAGGTCTTTGTATTCTTTATCCTTACCGTGGCAGCAGCGGAATCAGCGATAGGTCTGGCCATTATCATCGTCCTGTTCCGACGCCGAAATACCATTAACATCCAGGACCTGGATAGCCTGAAGGGATGACGGAATGATAGATGATATGAAACTTGTTTATCTTGCGATCCCGCTGGTTTGCCTGTTCGCGGCAGTAATCGCGGGTCTGTTTGGACGTCAGATAGGACGTGCTGGCGCACACACGATTACCATAGCTGGCGTCGCCACTGCCTGTGCTTTGTCAGTCTATGTCTATTTCGATGTCCTGGCAGGGAACACCTTTAATGGCACGGTCTATGTCTGGGGTGTCAGCGATAACTTTCCTTTCGAGATAGGCTTCCTGATTGATAATCTGACGGCCACCATGATGGTGATTGTTACCTTTGTCTCATTAATGGTGCATATCTATACCATTGGTTATATGCACGATGATCCGGGATACCAGCGTTTTTTCAGTTACATCTCATTGTTTACTTTCTCCATGTTAATGCTGGTGATGTCGAATAATTTTCTACAGCTGTTTTTCGGCTGGGAAGCGGTTGGGCTGATTTCATATCTGCTTATTGGATTCTGGTATACCAGGGATACGGCAATTTACGCCAATATGAAGGCCTTCCTGGTAAATCGCGTTGGCGACCTCGGTTTCCTCATCGGCATCGCGGCTATCTATGCCAACTTTGGCACGCTGGACTACCATGCCGTGTTTGCTTCCGTGCCGGAAGTGCTGGGGCAGACAATAGAAATCCTTCCGGGCAGCGAATGGAGCATTATCACGTTCATTTGTATCATGCTGTTTATCGGTGCAATGGGAAAATCTGCACAGGTGCCGCTGCATGTCTGGTTGCCGGATTCAATGGAAGGCCCAACTCCAATATCGGCCTTAATCCATGCTGCAACGATGGTAACAGCCGGTATCTTTATGGTGGCGCGTACTTCGCCGTTATTTGAATTCTCAGAAACCGCTCTCAGTGTAGTGATGATTATCGGTGCTATCACTGCATTTTTCATGGCACTACTGGGGCTGGTTCAAAACGACATCAAGCGAGTTGTTGCCTACTCAACGCTGTCACAGCTGGGTTATATGACGGTTGGTCTTGGTGCCTCAGGATATGCGGCATCAATCTTTCATCTTGGTACCCATGCCTTTTTCAAAGCACTGCTTTTCCTGGCTGCAGGATCTGTCATTATCGCAATGCATCATGAGCAGGATATGCGCAAGATGGGAGGGTTGAGAAAATTCATGCCCTGGACCTATATCACTGCCGTTATTGGATCCCTGGCATTGGCTGGGATACCACCGTTTGCCGGCTTTTTCTCTAAAGATCTGATTATTGAAAGTGTTCATCATTCTGATTTGTTCGGCTCAGGTATCGCCTATGCTTCAGTACTGGCGGGTGTTGTGATTACTGCATTTTATTCATTCAGATTACTGTTCATGACTTTCCACGGGCGACCCCGCATGGATCAGCACACTTTGCAGCATGTTAAGGAATCACCAATGGTTGTCGTGCTGCCGCTAATACTGTTAGCCATCCCATCAATGATTGCCGGTGCCATGTTTATTGAGCCGATGGCCTTTGGTGACTACTTTACCGGTTCTATCCTGGTGCTGCCGCAGCATGACGTAATAGGTCAGATCGCTGAGCACTACGAGGGTCAGTCAACGGTTCAGGTTGTATTGGGCTTTATGCTGCATGGTATGTTACAGCCGCCATTCTGGTTAGCCGTCGGTGGTATATTCCTGGCGTGGCTGTTTTATATCCGCAAACCAGAGTTGCCCGGTAAAGTCGCAGCATCAGTGGCGCCACTTTATAACGTGCTGATGAATAAATATTACATTGATGATTTCAATCAGAAATTCTTCGCCAACGGTACCGTCGGCCTCGGACGTTTGCTGTCGAAGTATGGCGATACTGTATTTATTGATGGCTGGCTGGTGAACGGGTCAGCAAGGGCTGTTGGTTATTTTTCAAAGATATTGAAGCCGTTGCAGACGGGACTGGTCAATCAATATGCGTTTGCAATGATTATTGGGCTGCTGGTTCTGATGACCTGGTTCTTAAGCGTTAATTAAAGAGATTCACGTAAATGTTTGAAGCGAATCAACTAAGCCTTGCCATCTGGTTACCGATAGTCGGTGCAATTGCTGTGCTGGCGACAGGCAATGACCAGCGTGCAGGACTGGCAAGAATTGTCGCGCTGTTAGTCAGTATTGTGACATTCCTGGTCACCATTCCGCTGTATACTGCTTTTAATAAAACATCAGGTGATTTGCAGTTCATCGAGCATATGCCATGGATCTCTGCGCTGGATATTAACTATTCTCTGGGCATTGATGGCATTGCATTGCTGTTGATTCTATTGACCTCATTCATAACGATTATTGTGGTTATTTCTGCCTGGCAGGTAATCCAGGAGAAGGTAGCCCAATATATGGCTGCTTTCCTGATTATGGAAGGATTGATGATAGGTGTCTTCTCGGCCACCGATGCAATCCTCTTCTATGTCTTCTGGGAAGCCATGCTGATACCGATGTTCCTGATTATCGGAATCTGGGGCGGGCCGAACAGGATCTACGCAACAATCAAGTTTTTCCTTTATACGCTGCTTGGATCCCTGTTGATGCTGGTCGCCCTGGTCTACCTCTATTTCAAGAGCAACGGCAGCTTCGCGCTGGCTGATTTGTATACAGTAAAACTCACCCTGACGGAACAACTCTGGTTGTTCATGGCATTCTTCCTGGCTTTTGCTGTCAAGATACCGATGTTTCCGGTACATACCTGGTTGCCTGATGCGCATGTAGAAGCACCAACAGGTGGTTCTGTAGTGCTGGCGGCAATCATGTTGAAAATGGGCGCATATGGTTTTATCCGTTTTAATCTGCCAATTACGCCAGATGCCAGTCACACCCTGTCGGGTTTTATTATTGTGTTGTCATTAATTGCTATTGTCTATATCGCGATGGTGGCCCTGGCGCAAACCGACATGAAGAAATTGATCGCTTACTCATCAATCTCACATATGGGGTTTGTTACACTGGGATTGTTTGTTTTCAATAAAATGGCATTCGAAGGTGCAGTCATTCAGATGATTTCACATGGTTTTATCTCCGGCGCGATGTTCCTCTGTGTTGGTGTGCTATATGACCGCATGCATACACGAAAGATGAGTGATTATGGTGGTGTTGCCAACACCATGCCGAAATTTGCCGCCTTCATGATGTTATTTGCCATGGCCAATGCGGGCCTGCCGGGAACATCCGGTTTTGTCGGTGAGTTCCTGGTTATCCTTGGTGTTTTCCAGGTCAATGCATGGTATGCCATTATTGCCGGCACGACATTGATACTGGGAGCGGCCTATACATTATGGATGTATAAGCGGGTGATCTTCGGTGCGGTAAGCAACGATAACGTCAAGGCCCTGAAAGATATCAATAGCAGGGAAGGGTTTTTCCTGCTGGTTCTTACCCTGACGGTACTGTTAATGGGTTTATGGCCCGCACCATTCCTTGACACTATACATTCATCTGTCGACAGGGTGCTTGCCCTGTCTGCAGTTACTAAACTGTAAGTATAAGTCTATGAACAATATTTTCGCAGACATCCAGCTTGCCATCCCGGAGATTTTTGTCTTTTCGATGGCCTGTGTAATATTGCTGGTTGACCGGTTTACCCACGAGCGTATGCCAAAAGCAAGTTTTCTGCTTACCCAGGCGACACTGCTAATTGCCCTTTATCTTAACCTCGCAGGTGCACCTGCGAGCGGCACGATGAAGGCCTTCAATGACATGTTTATCCTCGACGGCATGGCGACACTGGTCAAGTCGATGATTTTTATCCTGACCTTTGTCGTTCTTATCTATTCTCATGATTATATCTCTGAGCGGAAAATGTATCGTGGTGAGTATTTTGTAATTATCCTGATTGCCGTCGTCGGCATGATGGTTATGGTCTCGGCCAGCCACTTTATTACCATCTACATTGGCCTCGAACTGCTTTCTTTGTCGCTCTATACACTGGTAGCAATGAATCGGAATTCTGACCTCGCCACTGAAGCCGCAATGAAGTATTTTGTACTCGGTGCATTGGCCTCCGGAATGCTGCTTTATGGGATGTCGATCATCTATGGCGCCACAGGAAGCCTTGATATTGAATCGATCAGGAATGCTATACAGGGAATGCAGTCTGATGATGTGATGCTGATGCTGGGGCTGGTCTTTATCATCGTTGGTATAGGTTTCAAGCTTGGCGTGGTTCCATTTCATATGTGGATACCGGATATTTACCAGGGCGCACCGACATCAGTTGTTTTATTTATTGGTACGGCGCCGAAGATAGCCGCATTTGCCTTCGTCATGCGTTTGCTGGTCGATGGTTTCCAGGCCCTGGCCGTCAGCTGGTCTGAAATGCTGACCATTTTTGCCATACTCTCGATGGGTATGGGGAACATCGTCGCGATAGCACAGACTAATTTAAAGCGCATGCTGGCATATTCTACAATTTCACATATGGGCTATTTCATGCTGGGAATCTTAAGTGCCAACCCGAATGGATATAGCGCATCACTTTTCTATGTGATTATATATTCATTTACCACCATGGCGGCGTTTGGCCTGATTATCATGATGTCCAGGGCAGGCTTTGAAGCAGAAGAAATAAGTGATTACAAGGGGCTTAATAAGCGCCACCCGTGGTTCGCATTCATGGTCGCACTGGTGATGTTCTCAATGGCCGGGATCCCGCCGACAGTCGGTTTCTTCGCCAAGCTTTCAGTCATTCAGGCTCTGGTTGATGTGGATAAATACTGGCTAGCCGTTGTAGCTGTATTATTTGCCGTTATCGGTGCCTATTATTATCTCAGGGTTGTTAAAACGCTTTATTTCGACAAACCCGAAACCAGTGAACCCATATCAGCAAATATTGGTATGCAGTTTGTGCTGACTGTTAATGTTTTTGCCTTGCTTCTTATCATGCCATGGATTGGTGTTATTATGGACATTTGCAGTGAAGCAATTAGTAAAATGGGCTAACTGGAAAATGAATAGAAATTTTTACGAGGTGATAGTGTTGAAGACATTTAATAAGATTAAGCTGGGTATATTGCTTCCTCTTCTGCTGCTGGGTGTTTCCGGATGTTCCAGCTACGGTGCTGCGAGATTATTGTCAGAGCCATCGGGTGCTGAAGTTGTTAATCTCGAGGATGAATCATTGTTAGGGACAACCCCGGTCATGGTTCACTGGAAAAATGATAGAGAAGAATCGAAGTTAATTACAGTACGTTTCCATAAAGCTGGATATGACGACAAAGTGACCGCCTTCTGGGTGAATATGCGGCATAGTTCTCGCGCCAAGGCTGAAAAAGAGCCGCAGCCAGTTAAAGTTGAGTTGAAAAAACAGTAGGAGAACTGGACAGTGAAACCAAATTTCGGTCTATTAGCTATTTCAATGACGCTGCTTGTGTCTTCCTGCAGCAGTGCCCCAAAACCTGTGCCTATCAAGATTTATTCTGAACCAGCTGGCGGTTATGTTATCTACCGGCTTGATAATGAGGCCGAGGCTGATGCACCCTGGATCTATCTTGGCACCACACCACTGGAATCTACTTTAGTGGTAGAGGATGATGTGGCAAAGAAGACCAGGAAGCTGAGTATTCGCGTCATGAAAGAAGGTTATTTCGATATGAATAAAGACTGGCAGACCGAAAAAGTTAAGCAGGAGTTCGATGAACGCAATATGCTTTTCTGGAATCCCAGCCTGATACGACACAAAACACAGTAACAATCTCCAGCTTTTAGAGAATTAAATGTAATCCGATGTTGAAAAATCATGCTGGCATGAGTATGATGCCCTCCGTCTGATGCGGGGTGGAGCAGTCTGGCAGCTCGTCGGGCTCATAACCCGAAGGTCGTAGGTTCAAATCCTGCCCCCGCTACCAAGTTTAATAAAAATAAGGCCCCGCAATGCGGGGTCTTGTTTTTTCGGGCTCTGATTGATGCAGTAGTAGTTCATTGACGATGAATTCTGATCTCTCGGTGTGCGACTGATATTTTGCTCAGGTCATGGTTTGGCTGAATGGATAGACTGGAAAAGAAACTTAACGATATGTTTGAGCCGGTGATTGAATCAATGGCTTATGAATTGATTGGCGTAGAATTAACCGGCAGCGGAAATGGCACTATCCTGCGTATTTACATAGATGCAGAGAAAGGAATAACCGTTGATGACTGCCAGGCTGTCAGTTATCAGGTCAGCGGTATTCTCGATGTTGAAGATCCATTGCAAAATCATTACACATTGGAGGTTTCATCTCCTGGTCTCGACCGGCCACTGGTAAAGCCAGAGCATTTTAAGCAGTTTATCGGCGAATTAGTAAAAATACGTAGTACTGAAGCTGTTCTTGGAAGGAAAAACTTCAAGGGCATACTTGAATCTTTTGATGGCGAGTATCTGTACGTTGCAGTCGACAATGAGGTGTATGAAATACCGTTTGATATTGTGGAAAAAGCAAATCTGGTACCAATATTGGATAGTTAGCGAGGCTTGTTATGCAAAATGAAATTCTCATGATGGCTGATGCCGTTTCACGCGAGAAAGGGCTTGATAAGGAAGTCATCTTTCAGGCAATTGAGGCTGCTCTTGCAGCAGCGACCTGCAAGCTGAATCCATTGGATATTGACGCCAGGGTGGATATAGACAGGGCAACGGGTGAGTATAAAAGCTACCGTGTGTGGGAAATCATTGATGATGAGACACTGGAAGAGGGCAAAGGGCTTGAGTCTCCAGACAAGCAGTTGTTATTGAGTAGTACCAGGGACGACTATCCTGAGCTGGGCGCCGGTGACGTTATTGAAGAAAGCATTGATGCTGTTGCATTTGGTCGCATTGCTGCACAGGCTGCCAAGCAGGTAATCATGCAGAAGGTCCGCGAGGCCGAGCGTGAGCAGATTGTCAGGGATTTTGAAGATCGTCAGGGTGAAATGGTTACCGGTATTGTAAAAGGCATGGAACGCGGTGATGCAATTATAGAAATCAATGGTACTGAGGCACTGTTGCCCAAGCGTAACATGATCCCCAGAGAAGGTTTGCGTAAAGGTGACCGGATTAGGGCTATCCTGGAAGAGGTTCGATATGCAACCCGTGGCCCGCAGTTGTTACTTAGTCGGGTTTCACCGGAATTACTGATTAAATTGTTTGAGCTTGAAGTGCCAGAGGTAGGTGAAGGCCTGATTAAGATTCACGGTGCAGCAAGAGATCCGGGTTCGCGTGCAAAGATTGCAGTGCAATCAATGGATACCCGCATTGATCCCGTAGGAGCCTGTGTTGGTATGAGGGGGTCACGCGTACAAAGTGTTTCCAACGAGATTGCTGGAGAGCGGGTGGATATCATTAAATGGTCACCCGAGATACCTGAATTTGTCATTAATGCTTTAGCCCCGGCTGAAATACTTTCAATCATGGTTGACGAAGAAGGCCATTCCATTGATGTGATTGTTGATGAAACACAGCTGGCCCAGGCAATAGGCCGCAATGGTCAGAATGTTCAGCTTGCATCGAAACTTACTGACTGGGTGCTAAATGTCATGTCGGAGAGTGGAGCTGAAGAAAAGGGCCAGGGCGAAGCACAGAAGCTGGTCGAAATGTTCTCAAAACAGCTTGATGTCGATGAAGATGTTGCGTCAATCCTGGTTCAGGAAGGCTTTACTTCTGTCATGGAAGTGGCCTATGTACCGAGACAGGAGATGGAAGAGATTGATGAGTTTGATGATGCATTGATCGATGAATTGCGCAATCGTGCTGCTGATGCTTTGCTGACTTCGGCAATTGCAGAAGAAGAAGTGCTGCAAAAAGCGGTGCCAGCAGCAGATCTTCTGGCTCTTGATGGTATGGATGAGCACACAGCTAAAGTCCTTGCCAGTAATGGTATTGTATCCCAGGAAGATCTTGCTGAACTTGCAGTTGATGAGCTGCTAGAAATTCAGGAAATGGATGAAGAGCAGGCAAAAAAATTGATTATGGCTGCCAGGGCGCCCTGGTTTGAGTAAATCAGTAAAGCCAGCAGACAAAATAGTAAGGTTATTAGAGTAGAATATACCGAATTTTCGTAATTACCCTCAATCAGGGTAGAGAGAAGAGAGATGTCAGAGACCAATATTAAAAGTTTTGCACAGAAAATCGGTGTCGAGCCAGAACACTTGCTGAAGCAGTTGACTGCGGCGGGCATTAAAGGCAAAAAAGTTGGTGATGATCTGACCAACGACGAAAAAATGGTCTTGCTGAAACACCTCAGCGGAAATAACGATGCAGAGCTGCCTAAGTCCCGCAGCAAGATAACGCTAAACAGAAGAACAACAAGTGAAATTCGCCAGACCTCACGCACCGGCAGTGCCCATGCAGTACAGGTTGTGGTGAGAAAGAAGCGAACTTTTGTAAATAAAGGTGTGATTGACGAAGCCCAGGCGCAGGAAGAAGAAAAGATCAAGCTGGAGCAAGAAAAAGAGCAGCAAAAGCTGGCCGAAATTAATGCAGCAAAAGAAGCAGAACTGGCCGCAAAGAAAGCGGCAGAAGAAGCGGAGGCGAGGGCGAAAGCAGAGGCTGAGGCTGAGCAGGCAAGGCTGGCTGAAGCTGAGAAAGCTGCCAAACAACAGGCGATAAAGAAAGAAGTTCCGCCACCGGTAGAACAGCCGAAGAAGAGCGCAGGACCGCGGCCAGGTAAACAGACCCCGGCAAAGAAAGAGAAATCAAGCCAGCACCGCGATAAGGGAAGTTTTGAAAAAGAACGCGAACAGCTTCATGTTGCACCGGGCAAGGGCGGGAAACGACGTAAGCCCAAGCGCAGAGGGAATCAAAAAGTACAAACAAGCATCACCGATCAGCACGTTTTTGAAAAACCGACTGAACCTGTAGTACGCGAGGTGGAAATCCCTGAAACGATCACCGTCGCAGACCTGGCAGCGGCTATGTCCGTCAAGGCAGGGGAAGTTATCAAAGCCCTGATGGGAATGGGTATGATGGTGACGATTAACCAGATGCTTGATACCGATACCGCGACACTGGTAGTTGAAGAAATGGGGCATGTCGCCAAAGAAGCGAAACCTGACACTCCCGAGGACATCTTCTCGCAACAGGAAAGTGGTGAGCATGAACTTAAATCCCGTTATCCGATTGTAACGGTAATGGGACACGTTGATCATGGTAAAACATCGCTGTTGGACTATATTCGGGAAACACGCGTAGCCAGTGGTGAAGCCGGTGGCATCACTCAGCATATCGGTGCCTATCATGTTAAAACCGACCAGGGCGGCATGACCTTTCTTGATACGCCTGGCCATGAGGCCTTTAGTGCCATGCGTGCACGTGGTGCACAGGCTACGGATATCGTCATTATTGTTGTGGCTGCCGACGATGGTGTTAAACCTCAAACCATCGAGGCCATACACCATGCACGTACCGCCGGTGTCCCGATCGTTATTGCGATCAACAAGATAGACAAGGAAGGCGCAGACCCCGAGCGGGTAAAATCAGAATTGAGCACCCATGACGTGTTTGTTGAAGACTATGGCGGAGATGTCATGTCTGTTAACGTTTCAGCGCATACCGGTGAAGGAATTGATAGCCTGCTTGAAAGTGTCCTGCTGACATCCGAGATACTTGAGTTGCAGGCGCCTGTAACTGGGCCGCTGAAAGGCATGGTCGTTGAAGCACGCCTGGATAAGGGTCGCGGTCCGGTGGCAACTGTGCTGGTCCTGGAAGGTACCCTGAATAAAGGTGATATTCTGATTGCCGGACAGGAAAGCGGAAAAGTCCGCGCTATGTATGACGATACCGGCAAGTCGATCAAGCATGCAGGGCCGTCAATGCCTGTCGAGCTGCTTGGCCTGTCAGGTGTCCCAACCGCCGGTGATGAAGTACTGGTAGCACGTGATGAGCGTATGGCGCGCGAAATTGCGATGTACCGTAAGAGTAAGGCAAAGGAATCGAAGCTTGCCCGTCAGCAGGCCAGTAAGCTGGAAAATATCTTCCAGAATATGGAAGACTCACAGACAGAAAAGAAGACCCTCAATCTTCTGGTGAAGGCCGATGTACAGGGCTCAGTTGAAGCACTAAGTCAGTCCCTGGAAAAAATGTCTTCAGACGAGGTCAAGGTCAACGTTATACATGGCATGGTTGGTGGTATATCAGAATCTGATGTCAACCTCGCGCTGGCTTCAGAAGCCATCATTATTGCTTTCAATGTACGTGCTGACATGGCCGCCAGGAAGCTGATTGAAAATGAAGGTGTTGAGGTTTATTACTACAAGGTCATCTACGATGCTGTCGATCAGGTTAAGGCCGCGATTGAAGGCATGCTGTCACCAGAGGTCAAGGAAGAAATAACCGGTCTGGCAGAAGTGCGCGATGTATTCGTAGTTTCAAAAGTTGGCGCGATTGCCGGCTGTATGGTCCTCGAAGGATCGATTAAACGAAATAATCCGGTACGTGTTCTGCGTGATAATGTGGTGATATTTGAAGGTAAACTCGATTCACTGCGCAGATTCAAGGATGACGCGAACGAAGTCAAAGCAGGTCTTGAATGTGGCATCGGGGTAAAAAATTATAACGACATCAAGGTCGGTGACCAGATCGAAGTCTTCGAAGTGGTTGAAACGAAAAGAACACTGGATTAGTACACTAAGTAATGCCAAAGGACTTTAGCCGTTCCTCCCGTGTCGCCGAGGTTATCCAGCGTGAGGTCGCGTATATTCTTCAGCAGGAGATGAATGATCCGCGCGCTTCAGCGGTGACGATCACCCATGCAACAGTGACCAGGGACATGTCCTTTGCCCGAATTTATTTCATCATGCAAGGTGATGAGGATGACGTGAAAGCGACGGAGAAAGTCCTCAACAAGGCTTCCGGTTTTATTCGTCACGAACTGTCAACTCGTGTCGAACTGCGCCATATTCCAAAATTGATATTTACCTATGATCAGTCAATCGAACGAGGCATCCGAATTGGCAAGTTGATTGAGGATGTTATGAAGGACGAGCCTGACAATTCATGACCAGGTTAGCCGAGTCAATATCAATATCTATTAGTTAACAGTGTTTCACATATCCAGCTATACCCCAGGCTTTTTAACCTAGTTAATGATTGATGATAAATAGCAGTTTGCCAGACCTTGCGTCAGCCTTGCTGCCATGAAATATGAGTGTTGTAGATAAATGAGCAGGCAGTCGCAGAGCCATCTTGATCCGGTCGATGGTATTCTTCTGTTAGACAAGGACACGGGTCTTTCTTCCAACAGGGCTCTGCAGCAGGTAAAGCGCCTGTTCAATGCCAGGAAAGCCGGACACACAGGCAGCCTGGATCCGCTTGCCAGTGGCTTATTACCACTATGCTTCGGCGAAGCAACCAAGTTAAGCCAGTATCTGCTTGATTCAGATAAACGGTACCTGACTACATTCAAGCTTGGCGAAACAACCACTACTGGTGATGTCGAAGGTGAAGTCATCGCTCGACAGGTGGTAGGTATTTCTGAACAGCAACTGCAGCAGGCATTGACTAACTTTAGTGGAGTCTTTCAACAGGTCCCGCCAATGTACTCGGCGCTGAAAAAAAACGGTCAGCCGTTGTACAAGCTTGCCCGCCAGGGAATTGAAATAGAGCGCAAGCCGCGCACCGTTGAAATTCTTGATCTCACAGTGATTAATTTTGATGGCGAGTGGGTTGAACTGGATGTTCATTGCTCAAAAGGTTTTTACATTCGCAGCCTCGCTTTTGATCTGGGTGAGGCTCTGGGATGTGGCGCTCATGTTACAGAACTGAGAAGGACATCTGTTGGTAAATTCAATATTGAAGGTGCGATAAAATTCGCAGATTTAGAAAGAATGGACAATCAGCAGCGTCAGAAGCAGTTGCTGCCGGTAGACGCGGGTATCGTCAACATGCCTATCGTTAACTTAACCGAGGATGTATCTCACTACTTCTGCCAGGGCCAGGAAGTGCGAACAGCAGACAGCACGGCAGTGGGACTGGTACGGGTCTATCATGAAGCAGGCGGAATACTCGGCATAGGGGAGGCAATGCCTGGTAGAAGAGTAAAACCAAAGAGATTGCTCAATACATACAGATGAGAATATATACAGGTATAAATACATAATAAAAACATGTAGATATACTATAATTATCATGTTTTTCTTTGTCTGGCACTTCGTCCTGGCAATGTTTGTTTTGAATCAGAAATGGCTGTGAATATATTGCCTGCATTTAAAGTTGAGGAATACATGGTACGCAGGTAGAATACGCGGGTTTTATTGACCGTAACTTGCAAGAATTATCCAGAGAGGAAAAAAATGGCCTTGAATGCAGAAACAAAGGCGAAGATTGTTGAAGACTATCAGACTGGTGGCACTGACACCGGTTCGCCAGAAGTACAGGTTGCCCTTATGACCGCACGGATCGCTGATCTCACCGGCCATTTCAAAGAGCACATCCATGATCATCACTCACGTCAGGGTCTGTTGCGCCTGGTAAGCAAGCGCCGCAAGTTGCTTGATTATCTGAAGAGCAGGGATTCTGAGCGCTACCGTACATTGATCTCACGTCTGGGTCTGCGTAAGTAGTCACAGCGTTTTTAACCAGTAAGGTTTATATAAAGTCAGTCGGACAGGGTCCGAGCAGAGGGTGAATTTTGAAAAAGGTAAGTAAGTCATTTCAGTACGGTGAGCACACCGTTACATTGGAAACAGGTGAAATTGCACGTCAGGCTGATGCTGCAATCATGGCAAGCATGGACGATACAGTTGTTCTGGTCACAGTGGTAGGAGCTAAAAGCGCCCGTCCCGGACAGGATTTCTTCCCTCTGACCGTTGATTTCCAGGAAAAAGTCTACGCTGCGGGTCGTATCCCCGGTGGTTTTTTCCGTCGAGAAGGTCGTCCTTCTGAAAAAGAAATACTGATTTGCCGCCTGATTGACCGTCCGATGCGTCCCCTGTTCCCAAAAGGTTACGTCAATGAGGTACAGATAATCTGTACTGTGATTTCAATTAATCCAGATGTCGATCCTGATCTTGTAGCCATGCTGGGTACTTCAGCAGCACTTGCTACATCAGGCCTGCCTTTCAATGGACCTGTTGGCGCAGCCCGAGTTGGCTATATAAATGGTGAATATGTACTCAATCCAGGTAATGAGGCACTCAAGGAGTCTGAACTTGACCTGGTTGTTGCCGGAACAGAAAGTGCCGTACTGATGGTTGAGTCTGAAGCAAATATGCTCTCTGAAGAAGTGATGCTTGGCTCTGTTATGTTCGGTCATGAACAGTCGCAGATTGCAATCAATGCAATTCGTGAACTGGCCGCTGAAGTTAACACCCCACAGCGCGAATGGGTAGCGGCAGAGAAAGATGAATCATTAGCAGAGAAAGTCGCTGCTATCGGTACTGCAGGCTTTGAAGAAGCTTACAGTACTGCTGAAAAGATGACTCGCCAGGATAAATGTTCTGCTGTCCGCAGCCAGATCATGGACGAACTGACTACTGATGAGACTTCGCCTGACGATGCTGAACAAATTGCCGGTGCGATAAAAGGGCTGGAGAAGAAAATCGTTCGCGGCCGTATTCTTGATGGGCAGCCTCGTATCGATGGCCGTGATACACGTACTATCCGTCCAATTACTATTCGCACTGGCGTTCTGCCTCGCGCACATGGCTCCGCGCTGTTTACTCGTGGTGAGACGCAGGCGCTGGTCGTTACCACTCTTGGTACTGAACGTGATGCACAGATTATCGATGCACTTGAAGGCAGTTACCGTGATCCATTTATGCTGCATTACAACTTCCCGCCTTTTTCTGTCGGTGAGACAGGGCGAGTAGGCAGTCCAAAGCGTCGTGAAATTGGACACGGCAAACTGGCAAAGCGTGCCGTTGCTGCAATTGTCCCGACACTGGAAGAATTCCCTTACGTTATTCGCGTCGTATCCGAAATTACTGAAAGTAACGGTTCAAGCTCTATGGCTTCGGTCTGTGGTGCATCTCTGTCAATGATGGATGCAGGTGTAAAGACCAAGGCACCAGTAGCAGGTGTAGCAATGGGACTTATCAAGGACGGTGACAAGTTTGCCGTACTGTCTGATATTCTGGGTGACGAGGATCATCTTGGTGATATGGACTTTAAAGTCGCCGGTACCACTGAAGGTGTTACCGCACTGCAGATGGACATAAAGATCGAAGGAATTACACGGGAAATAATGGAAATTGCATTGAGCCAGGCAAAAGAAGGGCGTGAGCATATCCTTGGAGAAATGGCTAAGGCGATTGAAGCCCCACGCGAAGAAATGTCTGACTATGCGCCGCGCATCATTACCCTGAAGATTCCAGCAGATAAGATTCGCGACGTTATTGGTAAAGGTGGTGCAACTATCCGCTCAATTTCTGAGGAAACCGGCGCAACCGTCGATATTCAGGATGATGGTACGGTTAAAATCGGTTCAACTGATAATGCCGCAGGCCAGGAAGCGAAAAGACGCATCGAACAGATCACTGCCGATGTCGAAGTCGGCGCGATCTATGAAGGAAAAGTTGCCAAGCTTATGGACTTTGGTGCCTTTGTGACAATTCTGCCAGGTAAAGATGGCCTGGTGCACATTTCACAAATTTCCAATGAAAGAGTAGAGAAAGTCAGTGACAAACTGTCTGAAGGTGACGTTATCAAGGTCAAAGTACTTGAGGTTGACCGTCAGGGCCGCATCCGCCTGAGTATGAAGGCCATCAGTGATGATGTCGCCTGATTACAGATCAGCACGTTTCTAGCTTTAATAAGAAGGGCCGCAAGGCCCTTTTTTTGTGCCTGCAGCAGTGTCGCTTTCTGTGGTGTAAGTATAAGTATAAGGGGAAAGGGGAAAGGGGAATGATCTTTATTCACTAATTCTCTCAATCTACGCTTGATCGACCATTATTTAAATCTGGTTCAGATTCGACCTGTAGACATATGCCTACAACGACTGCAAACGTCCCACTGGTCCTGACCCGTACTTTAGGTCAATTTAGAAGTGTCCACTAATTCGAGGCAGGACCAGACTGCAGACACTCACAGAGCGCCTCCGGGCGGCTTTTTGCTGGGTCGCCTAAACGACCGCAACCCAATACAGACCTTCGTTGCTTACATAGTCAAATAGTGGACAGAACCAGATCTTGATCGCTATTGCAGTCTGTCACAGTGCTGTCATTATTTTTTGATTAAATATGTAGTTATTTTGCTAATCAACCATCGGTACTGATTTATGCCTGTTGTCCGAACATTGCTGCTACTCACCATACTTTTTTCTGTTTTCGCCAGCCCGGGTTATGCATTTACGTTTAAAAAGCAACAGGATCCTGTTGCTGAAAGCGCTAACAGTGCACGTTTTATATTATCTCCAGACATAAAGCTGATCGAGATCGATGGTGAGAAGTATGACAGCAAGTTCTTGAATACAGGTAATACGGAGTTGTCGTTGCCGCCGGGTTACCATGAATTTCGGATACGTTACGATAAAATCTGGGATCTGGACTATGATAATTTTGATCCACTCCAGTCTGACGCAGTAGTCGTTGCTATTGCCGCTGAATCAGCGAACACTTATCAGATCACTCACAAACCACTGAACACTTATAAACAGGCAAAGCAATTTACCTTCGAGCCTGAATTTTTCGTTGTTGATATTCGTAATCAGAAGCGAACATCTTCGAATCAGGAACAGGAATTACTGACCAATCGAACCATGCAGGATCCGCAGAAACCAGGCATTGTCGATAAGGCGCCAGCCACAAAACCAGGGCCTGTACCAGCTCCTTCTGCCAAACCCGTGGCTGCTTCAGCTGCTGTAGTAGATACTCAGGGTTCAGCCCCAGTCGCATCGCAACCACAATCGCTGATTATGTTGCAGTACTGGTGGAAGCGCGCCAGTGTCAAAGACCGAAAACAGTTTTATCAGTGGATAGGTTCGACCGGCAGTCGTTGAAACCCTGGTAGTTTCTGTTTCTTGCCGATGATGCAGGCGTAAATCTGCATTTATACAACATGATGCCTGATACGGTCATCGGCTAATTACCTCCAGCTAATTTGTCTGATTAAGAAGCCAAACAACAGATTTATTATTCAAGAACTTATATTCGCTATACACATTTTTATGTACACCTTTTGATTTTCGTAACAATAAAATCAGGTGCTTTTCGTTAGGTAAAATCTGCTTCTGTATAATTCCTATTCTATAAAGCAAGACTGGTTTTTTCTGTATAAAGCAGTAATAATTATTGGCATAAAAAATATAGGTGATTTGATATGTCTGATTGCTGCTGTTCATCCAAAAGTAATTCCTCACATCCTACAAAGCATGCCTGCCCTGTGAATGGGTTGGAATATTCGGAAGTCTCAAGACGCACTATCAACCACCACATAAAACAATCCTGGTTGTGGGATGGCAAAGATCAACCATATTACTTTTGTGATGATCCAAATTGTGATGTTGTGTATTTCGGATTAGATAATTCTGTTATCCAAAAGTCTCATGTGCGAACTGCAGTGGG
>JARFQI010000004.1 GCA_029287855.1 Arenicellales bacterium
ACCGCCTATAATTGCTGTCAGCATGTTATTTCCCTGCTCCCCATCATGTACTGGAGTGTTAGTTGTTCACTGTATCAGGATTAAGCTACTGCATATATCTGGGGTAGATTCCGCCAGTACCCTTTGTAGTCCATACCACAGCCAAAGACATAGCGGTCGGGCACATTCACGCCCCTGAAGGTAACATCAACTTCCAGCGGACGGCTACATTGCTTAGTACTTAGAACAACGCTCTGTATATCCTCGGCACCTGACATTTTTAGATTCTCAATAATGCCAGACAAGGTAACGCCCTGATCGAGGATATCATCGATTAAAAGCACAGTTCTTCCTGATATCTTGTCTGATGGGCTGACCGGCCAGTATAAATCATCGCCCTGCAGCTTATCGCGGTAACGTGTTGCATGCAGATAATCAATTTCAAGCGGAAAATCCAGTCGTGACATCAACTGCCCGCAGAGATAAAGACCACCAAGCATGACGGGTAAAAGCAAAGGTCTGCTGTCAGACAGGCTTTCAGATATCTGCTCAGCAAGAGCATCGTATATCTCCTGCATAGCATCCTCGTCATGTATCAGTTCTGCAGTTTTCCTGACCTCAACAATCTCTTCAAAGAAATCTGACATGTAGAAATGAATATCCCAGTACCGAAGATTCTAACAATACTTATCCGGATACCCCTTGACGCTGATATGGGTCATCAAGCCGCTCGATATCATCCTCTTCCAGATAGGAACCAGTTTGCACTTCGATTACTTCCAATACCTCGTCAGTTTGATTGGCCAGCTGATGAATCATACCTGCAGGAATGTAGGTGGACTCGTTTTCGTTTAGGAGTAGACTATCGTCACCATGAACAATACTCGCCTGCCCTTTTACTACTACCCAGTGTTCTGCACGATGCTGATGACGTTGCAGAGACAGGACCGCCCCCGGCTTCAGGCTTAACCGTTTGACCTGATAACCTGGGCTTTTCTCCAGCACTGTATAGCTTCCCCAGGGTCGAAATGCACAGCGATGCAGGCTTGCTTCTGCACGCCCCTGTTGCTGCAGCTGCTTCGCCATCACGCCTATCTCATGACTTTGCTCACGGTCAGCCACCAAAACGGCATCAGAGGTTTCAACAATTACTATATCTTTCAGTCCAGAAGTCACTAGCAGGCGGTCATGTGCATAAAGAAGACAACCGCTGGTGTCCTGCATCAATACATCACCCTTGCTGGCATTACCCTTTTCATCTAGCCCCAGTTCCTGGTGCAATGCAGACCATGACCCGACATCATTCCATCCCGCATCTAGTTTTGCCATAACAGCATTGGCTGTATGCTCCATAACAGCATAATCAATAGACATTGCAGGACAGCGAGCGAAGGCTTCCTCATCAAAGGCCTGAAAATCATGGAAATGTTTTTCCCTGTTCACCCAGGCCTCTTTACAGCATTGATAAATTTCCGGCTGGAATTTCTCCAGCTCTGTGAGATAAACCTTTGCCTTAAAGAGAAACATCCCACTATTCCAGAAATAATCTCCCGCAGCCACGTAATCGATGGCTGTTTCACTGTCCGGCTTTTCAACAAAGGCATCTACTTTAAATGCATTAGATGAGAGCTTCTCTGCGCAATGGATGTAGCCAAAACCTGTATCAGGCCTGCTTGCAGGTATACCAAAGGTAATAAGCTTGCTGTCATCGGCAAATGGCAGCACTTCTTCAACAGTACGCCTGAACGCATCCGCATCTCTGATTACATGGTCGGCAGCAAGTACCAGGAGTGTCGCATCGGCAGACTTCTCCAGTGCAGCCAATGCTGCCATGGCTACCGCTGGCGCCGTATTCCTGCCGACAGGTTCTAATAAAACATTGGCATTCTGCCAGCCGATCTCAGCCAGCTGATCGGTGATCATAAAACGGTGCTCACGATTACCTATAACGATCAGCTGTTCAGCCTGACATAGACCTTGCAGACGCCTTACCGTTTGCTGCAGCATAGTTTCATTACCCAGCAAGTGGTGAAACTGCTTGGGGTAAAACTCGCGAGACATCGGCCACAGGCGTGTGCCGGAACCTCCAGACATTATTACGGGGACAATCATTTTATTCTCCTGATGCAGCAACTACCGGTGAGTCAGCTGCGTTTACTATTTCACCACTATTCTGCGTCATCTCTGGTACCAATGCGAGTATAAGACTTTTAAGCGCAGCCATATCAAATTCATCCACTGCCGTGCGAAACTCATCCATTGTCCTGGTGAGTGTATTCCAGTCAGTTTTTCGACACATGGCCAGCATCACTTTTTCATGGCTGGTATCTGTTAGATTCTCATCCGTATGAAACAACTCCTCATGCAACTTTTCGCCTGGACGCAGACCGGTAAATTCAATTTTTATATCTTCACCTGGGATCTTTCCGGAAAGGCGTATCATCTGCTCAGCAAGGTAAAGGACTTTTACTGGCTCACCCATATCGAGAACAAATATTTCACCACCATTTCCCATTACTGTCGTCTGCAGAATCAGCCGACAGGCCTCGGAAATAGTCATGAAGTAACGCGTAATACCCTCATCAGTAACTGTCACAGGACCGCCGTTTTGAATCTGATCTTTGAAGAGTGGTACAACGCTGCCAGCAGACCCAAGTACATTCCCAAAACGGGTAGTAATGAAACGGGTGGTAGAACGTTCATCAAGGGTCTGGCAAATTATTTCCGCTACCCTCTTGGTAGCTCCCATAATATTACCAGGGTTCACCGCTTTGTCCGTTGACACCATAACAAAATCACTACAAGCAAATCTATCGGCTAGCCGCGCAACATTCCAGCTTCCAATTATATTGTTTCTTACTGCTTCTCTTACCTTGTCTTCCAGCATTGGGACATGCTTGTATGCCGCTGCATGGAATACAACATCCGGCTGATAACATCTAAACAGGTGTTCCATCCCGGCTTCGTCACAGATATCGCCCAGTTCACAGGTCAGTTGAAGTTCAGGCCTTGATTCTTGCAGTTCTTTCTCAATAGAGTAAAGGTTATACTCACTCTGGTCCAGAACAATCAAATGCTTTATAGCAACACAGGTAACCTGGCGACACAACTCTGAACCTATCGATCCACCCCCTCCGGTGACCAGCACAACTTTGTCAGTTAAACGATTTATAATTTCCGTACGATCCAGTACAACTGGAGCCCGTCCGAGTAAATCTTCAATTTGAACCTCCCGTATCTCATTGATACTAACCTTACCACTGACCAGTGATTGCAGCTTTGGCAAAGTGCGGAAAGGCATCCCCGACATCTCGCATAGCTCAACTATTCTGCGCATTTGACTGGAACTGGCACTGGGCAAAGCCAGCATTATCAGGTCAGCATCCCACTGACCGGCTACGCTGGCTATATTCTCAATAGTAGAGACCACTCGTATGCCGTGAATCTCCTGCCCCTGTTTGGCCGGATCATCATCAACAAATGCAACAGGCAGGTAGACGGCTGGTCGCATGCGCAGCAGGTCGCGTACCAGGCCTTCACCTGCAGAACCTGCCCCGACGACCAGTACCCGTTCAGCTGTTACTTTTCCAAGATGGTGGTCTTTCAACAGTCGATAGCTAAGTCGTGTCCCTCCCAGCAAAAGGATAAGTAAGATCGCATCTATAATGAAAACCGATCGGGGGACGTACTGCAGGCGTGTGAAAAAGAAAATCACAACGGCGGCAATTGCGGTTGAAACCACAACCGCCCGCACTATACGTGTCAGGTCAGGTAGTGATGCAAACCGCCAGATTCCGCGGTAAAGACCGAAATAGAAAAATATACTGCCCTGTATCAACAACATTACAGGCAATAATTGAAGCGCCCTTTCAAATAAAAGATCAGGGTATTCACCAATCTTGTAGCGTATCCAGTAAGCAAGCAGCCAGGCAATCGGTATCATCACCAGGTCGTGGGCAAGAGCAGCCCATCGTGTCTTCAGCAAACGCAGTGATATACTAATCTTCGACAAGTGTTGGCCCCGCAGTTATTTCATTTACTATTATTGTTAACTTTTAATACGATTAAAACGCGAGTTTATCAGAAACATCAATGAGATAAGTATTGCCATTGTCGCAATGGTAGCTGTAGTGGCATTTATGATACCCATTATTAGCAGGCTTGCCAGCAGTGCAAATATTATATTCAACGCCATCACTGACAGGCTTACCTGTGCATGGCTAAAGCCAGACTGCACAGCACGCTGATAGAAATGTGAGCGGTGTGCCTGCCACCATTTTTCCCTTTTAATTATTCTATGCAACAAAGTAACACCCGAGTCAGTAAGATAGACCGCGTAGAGAATAAGAAAGGCGAGGAATGGAATATCCAGCCTGGTTGTACCGATAATGGCAATAATGGCAAAAAAAGCACCCAGTGCAAGGCTGCCAACATCGCCCATGAAAATCTTTGCCGGTGACCAGTTCCAGCGCATAAAACCTACTGATGCACCGGCAACAGCAATACAAATTACGGCCATACTGACAGCACCCGAGATTGCAAACCAGTACGATGTAGTTGCTCCGAGGATAAGCGATTCAACCGCAGAAATACCATCAATCCCATCCATGAAATTATACAAATTAGCCATCCATACTATCCATAGAGTGCTGAGCAGAAGGAGGACCACCAAAGCAAATGATGTCGAGTAGCCAGGGATAGTCGCCCAAAGAAGCCATCCACTCGCGAAAACAGCAATCAACAACTGGATCAGGAATCTTACTGAAGCAGGTAAATCATGTTTGTCATCCTGCCATCCCAAAAGAGAAAATGCCAATGTAGCAAGCAGAAGACAGACAAGTATATCTATCGGCGCCAGTGGCAAAAACAGGGAAACTACGCCTGACAGCAGCAACACGATGACAATTGCAAGACCGCCACCACGCGGGGTCGGTACGGTATGTGAACTGCGGTCGTTTGGGATGTCCAGCAGATCCTGTGCCATCGCATATCGCCTTACCTGTGAGGTGAGTACCCAGGACAGCAATATACTTACTAAGAATACGAGAAAAATCAGCACGACTACCAGCTGTTGGCGTATGCGGCCAGCGGGGATTGTCGAGCCTGCACGGGATCATACAACTGCTGGTACCAGTAGACAGTATTACGTATGCCCTGTTCCATTGAATAGGGAGGCACCCAGTCCAGTGTTTCACGAACATGTGCAGCATTAATTACAAGTGATTGCACAAGTCTGTCAACTGTGGAGCGCTCACCACCGATAGCGGCGAGTAACTGCATCACCTGAACTGAGATAGGGAAAAGACGAGGCGAGACACCCAGCCCGTCTGCCAGCATATTAATTAACACTGGCGTAGAAACACCTTCACTGTCACTGACCAGGAATGTCTGGCCAGCAGCGGCTGGATGGACAATGGACAATGCCAGCATATCCACCAGGTTTTCCAGATAGATAAAACTGCGCCGGTTATCGACTGCTGCAAGAGGTAAAGGAATACCTTTTTCAACCAGCTTCATCAGCCGCAAAAAGTTTGCCTTAACACCCGGACCATAAACCAGCGGTGGACGGATAATAACAGCCTCCATATCTGATGATGCTTCCACATCACGCAGTATACCTTCAGCAGCAAGCTTGCTCTTTGCATAGCTGCCGTCAGGGAAGAGTTCAATAAACTCTGTCACCGATTCATTATGATGACTGGACTCGCCGTGTACTTTTACGCTACTGACGTAGAGAAAACGTTTAACTCCCGCACTGGCAGCAGCATTTGCCAGTTTCCTGGTAACATCTATATTCAATCGTGTACATTGTAGCTTTGCCTCCTCAGTAAGATTTCCCGCCCTTTCATGTACATAACCTGCGAGATGTACGACACTATCAATGCCAGTAAGCATATTCCGCCAGTCACTTATATCGCAAAGATCATCAACCACGATTGCTGTTACCTTGTTACCGAGCTTATATAATTGCCTTTTATCACGTAATACTGCAAATACATTACACTGATGGGCAACCAGGTATCGGCATAGAGAAAAACCGATAAAACCGCCAGCACCTGTCACCAGAACATTCTTCCCTTTTAATCCAGCCAACTCTGGCCGTTTTTTTTCAATTTTCCGGTTTGCTGGTATATGCTGACTATAAAATGTTGTTTCCAGAAATCCTCTTGCCGTATAGGAAAAATCACTAGTTGCCTTTGAATGATCAAAACATAGATCTTGTTCCATGCGATCAATCATTGCCGGTGTAACAGTATGCAAACCAGGCAACATAGATACCATTCTGACCAAGGGATTCAGCACTGAGCGTTTAATGCAATACAGTCTTTTCTTGCGCCCCAACAGTTCAAATACGAGACTGACCATTTTGGAGTAAGTCAACGTCTCACCACCGCTGAGATTATAGTCCTGTTGATAGGTAGCCTCATTCTGCAGCGACTTTAGACAGGCATCAGCGAGATCATCCGCATGCACAGGCTGACGGCAGCCTTTGCCTTCTCCCGCCATAATGAAACAACCAGAGCGGCGAATAAAGCTGGCAATAGAAAAAATGTTTTTATCCAGGCCACATCCGTACACCATCGTCGGCCTGAACAGGGTCCATTGCACACCATATTTCTCACATTCACCAATAAGCCTTTCTTCAGATTCAGCAAGCCTGAAGGCAAGCTTCCTGTCTGCATTACTGGTGGATTCAAGTTTTGTGAAACGACTGGTTGAGCTGAAAAAAATCAATCGCCGCATACCCTGTTCGGCCATTTCATTCACTCTTGTAGCGACTAGCCACAGAGGTGCTAAGGAAATCACTGTCTCTGTGTTATTCGGCAAAATCAGTTCATCTTCAGATTCGAGATTCAGTTCTTGCCATTCCAGCTGGCTAATAGCAGGGTTTTCAACCTTTTTTCTGCTAGTTGCCGTAACCGCATAGCCCGAATTTATTAGACGAGGAATGAGAAAGTGGCCAATCTGGCTTCGTGCTCCCAAGACCAGCACTCGACTTTTTGATAAGGCATCATTCAATCTGAACTGCAAAAAAGAGGGATCGAGGTTGCTCTCGGCAGATGAAACAAAAAACGCTTTAAAGCCTCTGAATACTCTACCCAGGAAGTCAGTAAAGGCGCGGAAGGCATGCTGAAATACAAGCGCCAGAAACCGGAACCAGACACCAAGAGCAACAACAATAACCAGCGGCCATGGATAACGGCGCAGGAAAAATTTGTTATAAAATCGCATCATTCCCTTGTGCATATGCCACATCACCCGCACTGGGCGCTGCTTACTGCTAAAACCCTGGTAATGTGTTACGTCAACATCTGGAACGAATAACACCTTGTAGCCCTTGAGGTTAAAGCGCATACACCAGTCAAGGTCTTCACAATGCAGAAAATAGCCCTCATCAAGTGGGCCGACATCATCCAGTGCCTTACGACTAACAAGCATCAGTGAGCCGGAAATAGCATCGACAGGTACAGGACTATCCGGTAATGGCTCACTCGACATATCAAAGCCCTGCAGCCATTCAGTAGAGCGCGTAAAATACGCCAGGCCTAGAACACGTACAAAGGTTCGCCACGGGGTTGGCACTCTTCGGCGACAGCCTTTCTGTTCAGTACCATCAGGATTCAGCACCCGGCAGCCAATCATCCCCGCCTCGGGATTTTCTTCGAAAACAGCAAGCAATCGACTGATCGTATCAGGCTTGATTAAACAATCAGGATTTAGAAAGAGAATAAAATCGCCCTGGGCGTGCTTCAAAGCAACATTATTCGCGCTGGAGAACCCCAGGTTTCTGCCATTCTGTATGATAGTCAGCCTGGAATCACTGCCAAACTCATTCTCCAGAAGCCTGATTGAGTTATCAGATGATGCATTGTCCGAAACAATGACTCTTACCGGTATGTCCGAAGTGAAAGCCTGCCTGACAGAACGAACGAGCAAATCACTGCCATTGAAGTTAACAATGATGATTGTTACCAGTTCTTTGTTAGTCATTGGCACTCAGTAATTACTTATTCGTTACGGTTAAAGTATGGCGCAAGCAGACCATGAGCCATCCTTTTTCTCAATTCTATCGTACTTATCCTGGCTTTAGCCTGAACGTTTTTTCGTTGTTGCCATGCCCTGGATAAACCTTTAATCGCATCAATTTTTGAGCGAAATATAACCCTGCCTTTACCACGAAAAATAAACAGCACAATACTGGCTAGATTGTACAAAAGGTGTTGCGGCAAATAGATCCACAGCCATGGTGATGGCATATTAATAAAATACACCCAGACCAGGTTTCTGTGCCCATGGTATATCTGAAAATCACTGTATCTGCCGACCAGGCCCGAACCCTGATGAGTAACAACAGCGTCTGCAATATAGAAACAGCGAGAACCGCGTAACTGTAATCTCAGACCGAGGTCAACATCTTCCAGGTAGCAGAAAAAATCTTCATTAAAACCACCCACATCAAGATAAATATCACGTCGATATAATGCTGCAGCCCCTGATGGTGAGAGTATCTCGTCACTTAGTTGCCGTCTTTCGCTAGATTGGCCAAAATCTCGTCTCCAGGTTGCACCGGAAACATGGTAGACATCACCTGTACCATCAAGCCTGTTCTCTTCCATAGCCAGCATCCTGCATCCGAAAAAAGCACATTCAGGATGTCGCTCTGCCCCGATCAGAAAATTCTCCAGCCAGTCTGGCTCGGCATATGCATCCGGGTTGAGCAGCACTACCCATTCCATATCTGCCAGTCTTTCGACTGCAAGATTATTTGCAGCAGCAAAGCCTCTATTTTCATTCAGAGGCAATATTTCTATTTGTGGAAAGTGAGTACTAATCTCCTCAGCTGAGAAATCATCACTATTATTGTCAACCAGTAATATCTGCTCAGGTTTGCGTGTCTGTTGGCTTAAGGCCGTTAGACACCGCTGCAGCAGTTTCCCACCATTATAGTTAACAATGATGACAGCGACTGTCTGTGACGATATCGAATGTTTCACTTGATTTACGGCTGCTGCAACTTTCAGTCAATGTCTTTATAGAAGCGTCTGGCGCACAACATAAACTGGTTTATTCTGTGCTTCATGATATGTACGTGTCATCAATTCGCCGAGAAGACCAAAGGTTATGAACTGGAGTCCTATAAACATCAACAACACGGCAAGCAGCAGCAGCGGCCGATCCCCCATTGGCACTTCAAAGAAAAATTTCTGGATCAGCATTACGAATGCAATTAGAAAGCCGACCACTCCACTGACCACACCAATACCACCAAAAAAATGGATAGGCCTGGCAGAATAATGCAACAGGAATTTTACTGTAATCAGATCAAGGATAACGCGGAAAGTCCGTGATATACCGTATTTGCTTGTACCGGCAACACGTGCACGATGATTAACTTTTACTTCAGCGATTCGAACACCCATCCAGCTGGCAATAGCTGGTATAAACCTGTGCATTTCACCGTACAGCCGTATATTCTCAATGACATCTTTGCGAAAGGCCTTCAAACTGCAGCCGTAATCATGCAGTTTGACGCCGGTGATGCTTGATATCAGACCATTAGCCAGTTTCGAAGGCAGTTTTCGCGACAACCAGGCATCCTGGCGGTCAAAGCGCCAGCCGCTCACCAGGTCGTAACCCTCATTGATTTTATCTAGCATCATTGGGATATCATTCGGGTCATTCTGACGGTCAGAATCCATGGTAATAATGACATCACCTGTTGCATGATCGAAACCGGCAGCCAGCCCAGCTGTTTGTCCAAAATTACGACGGAACTGGATTATCCTGATATTTGAGTTCTGCTGACGCAGATCACTGAGGATTTCGAAACTTCGATCAGTACTACCGTCATCGATATAGATGATTTCATAGTCCATATCCATGTTTTCGACAACACCTACAATCTCGGTATTCATATCATGCAGGTTTTCTTCTTCATTGAATACTGGAAGTATGATTGAAATTTTCAAGAGCGATCTCCTGTTGTGGTGCAGCTTTCGATTTAGATCTGGCTGATTTTACCTGTGATAGCGACTGATCACCACAAGTGTAGGCGGCGGCAAGACCGGGCAGGCATTGGCCTTAATCCAGCTTTTCCAGTTTTACTGCCGGGAACCACTCTCTAACCTGTTCCAGCAGATCAGGAGAAAATGTCTGATCCCAGTTTTGCGACCAGTTCACCTGTGCACCGGATTCCCTGGCTGATAGATTAGCAACACGGCTGGCTGCTTCAGCCAGTGTATCTGCTACTGAAGAGATAGTTGGCTCGGCGACACAGAAATTGGATGATATATTCTGCAGTTCATCAACCGTCTTATTGATGCAGGTATTGGTAACAACAACCTGACCCGCAGCGGCCATTTCGATCGGTAATAAACTCGGATGAGGTGTGTACATTAATGCCAGTCCAAGGTCAAAACCCGGTAGCATTTCGCGGTATTCCTTTAGCCCAACCTTGCCGATCATCTTAAGTACTCTGTCATCAGGCAGGATCATGTCATTGTGGGTGGCACCAATACCATAAAACTCCCAGTCTTCAGAAAAAGCACCATTTCTTATCGCTGTTTCCAGTGCGATGAAACCAATTTCGAACATGTTACGCGCAGCATGTCCATCTGGACGCGCATAAAATAATAGCTTGCGGCTTGATTTTCTTTTGTCACCCAGGTCTCGATCAAAACTGAGAATCGCGTTCTCAAAGGGCAGGCTCTTCCCATCAGACTTGTCACAGGCAAAAACGCCATACGACTGTATTTTAAAATAGTCCCGCAAGGTCGGTGATGAAAACAGCGCAACATGTGGGAAAGAATAAGATTCATGGGCAAGCGCAAAATAACTGCCCATCGGGAAAGTGAACGCTTCATATTCCTGAATGAAATAGAGGAACTTACTGCTGTTAAACTGTGGCAGGCTATGGTTTACAATATGTGCAGTCCACCAGGTCGTAGCCATAAGAACATCATCCGGGTGGAAACATACGGGCTCTTCCCGGCCAAAGATTGTGGCGACTTCGATGTTGTCAAAGATATCCTCTATGCCCTGGTATTTCTGTACTACAGCAGGCCAGTCCTCACGACTGGTATAACATCTATCCACTGTAATAATGCGTACTTTATTGCCATTCTCTACCAGCTTGCGGGCAAAATTAAATTTGGCAATATAACCGCCAAAAAAACTGCCGAAGTCAATCTCTGGAATAAATATATTAAAACGTAAAGGCTCAGTGTCGCTAACGCGCAGATTCAGCGGAGCGATTTTTTCCGCCACCACCCGATGAACAGCCTCATTGGTGTGATACTCCTGCATGATCTTGCGACCATAGTTCAGCACAGGCCGTAGAAAGCCCTTGCGTGCACCATAGGCAAGAAAACTGGTTAACATTTTCGACAAAATAATACCCTTTGAAATTGTTTTTTTTCAGGCCGATCGACGCATAGACCGGCAATGTCTTTTTACAATCCTGCTTCCAAACAATTGACCAATGATTCGATCCAGCTTGAAAATAAAAACTGAAGCTGCCAGCCTCATCTCTGCATCATCTGTGGTTTCTTTTCTGAATACAATACGTATATGGGCTGCCAGTAAATATAGAATCGCCATCCAGCCAGCTGAAAACATACGTAAACCCTTCGCCGCATCATCCTGCATCCCTGGCATACGTATTTTCAGAATTTCTGCGAACAGGAACAGGCGTAAATATTCATGGTGAAAGACATTTAATGCCGAGTATCTTTTATGTAACAGCCATGACTTTAATCGACCAGGTCGCTTCATATGTCTAACATTCCCAGCCAGCTCTTTTACTCTTTGAGTGACACCCCTGGCTTCGAAGTCACAGTGGCCAATGACACTGGATCCATATTGATAATAATCATACAAAGCTCGATCAACATATGCCAGGCCACCGCTACAGCGGGCTACACAGGCAATCCAGTGATCGTGAAACACCTGCCCTACCGGTTGTGGGAAAGGTAAAATATCATCAAGCAAATTACGTCGAAACACAGATGCCGCTCCAGTTACCGTGTTGGCCAGGAAGAGCACGTCGACATCAGTATAATTATTCTTTCTGCCACCCCAGTATGTTTCCGCGATTATGCTGCCCTTTTCATCGACGATGCGCATATCACAATAAACCAGTGTGGTGTCATCATCAAAGGCCTGCAAGGAAGCTTCCAGTTTTTCCGGGTACCAGTAATCATCCTGATCGGCAAGTGCAACAAACTCCACATCTACCGGCACCCTGGAAAGTGCAACCTCGAAGTTCGCGTAGAAACCAAGATTCGCATCATTTCGGTACAAACTAAATCTCGTGTCATCACCAATGATCTCATTAACACGTAGCCAGGATTCATCAGAAGATGCGTCATCGTTAATGATGCAATGCCAGGATGTCATTGATTGCCCCCTGATCGAATCAACCTGGCGTTGAAAACGTTCGGGGTCAGGTTCCCAGCAGGCCATGCAAATCACTACCCGGTGCCCCGTATCAGTATGTCGATATGATGGACTGGCTTTGATATTTGTATTTTGTGGTATCAGTTCTACTATACTTTCGTCTATCACATCACTGTGCTTGCGACTAAATTCAGCGCGGAGTTCAGCCTGCAGGGTTAAGCTTTTACTCACGGCAGGAAATCTGACCAGGCTGGTATAACCGGAGAGAAGACAACTGCGCGGACTGGCTGCCGCGCAACAATCATCAATTTGCTCTGTAGCCAGATGCAATAAAGTAGAACATGAGACATTAGCGCCGGCATGAATAGTGACATCTTTCACAGGCTCGACATCGGTCACATAACCGCTGACCAAACACGCGGTACCCTGACCAGGCCATATTTTTTCCGGCAATTTCTGAATCAGCTTGCTCATCGGACATCATTAACATCCATTCAACGGATGCTGTAGTCCTCACGGTCATGCGTCAGGTTACGGTTGTAATAGGGATCACCCTGCTCAAGTATAGCTGCATGCCTGGTTTTAAGACGTTGCTTTTCACCGCTGAAGCGTTGTTGTTTTTCTTCTGTGTCCTCATAACCTCTAGAAATTGACTCGTGATGATAAAGTTCCGCATAAGGCGTAAATACGTTTAACAAGCCTTGCTCTCTTAAACGCAGACAAAAATCTACATCGTTGTATGCAATCTTGAAGTCAGTTTCATCAAAACCGTTTATAGCATCAAATTTGGAACGTGCGATCATTAAACAGGCGCCGGTCACGGCTGAAACATTATGAATTGTGTGCAGACGATTAAAATACCCCGGTGCATTAATCGGGCAAAGTTTGTGAGAATGTCCTGCGTATCCACCCAGCCCAATAATAATCCCGGCATGCTGAATACTGTTATTCGGGTAAAGAAGTTTAGCTCCAACAGCGCCGACTTCCTCACGCTGTGCATGCTCTAGCATTGCTTCTATCCAGTCCCAGCTGATCACTTCGATATCATTATTGAGAATGATCAGGTATTCGCCTCTGGACTGGCTTACACCATAATTCACAACACGGGAAAAATTAAACTCTTCATTAAACTCAATGCAGTGAAAGCGCGGCGATTTCTCTTCCAGTTGGTGAATCATATTGAATGTTTCACTGGAACGACTGTTATTGGATACCGCAATGATCTCAAAATTTTCCCAGGTTGAATGATCAAGAATAGAGTTGATGCATGTTCTCAGAAGGTCGGGCTTGTCGCGAAATGGGATTACGATGCTGACCAACGGTGAATCTTTTATCCTCCGTTTAACACGAAAAAAGAATGGCTCTTTTTCATCTACGACTTCTGCATCTATGCCTCTCCTATCAAGGGTATTTTGTATCGCCATACGTGCGCTGATCAATGCACCTGGTTTGGCATCAGAGCTAAAACTGGTTGATGTTTCACTTCGGCGCCAATGATAAAGTACCTTTTGAATATGGTGAATTTGAGCAGCTTTTTCTGTCAGACGCAGCAATAATTCATGATCCTGAGCGCCATCATAACGACTGTCAAGCATACCCACAGTGTGTAGTAGATCTTTCCTGACTACAACAAAATGAGTGATATAGTTATGCGACAGCAACAGATCAGGTGAAAAATCGGGCTTGAAGTGCGGTTCTATATAATTGCCGTCAAGATCAATGAAATCCTCATCAGAATAGATCAAATCTGCATCGGTCTCATTGATAGCTTTAACCATTTCGTATAGCGCATCTGGTGTCAATTCATCATCGTTATCCATAAACGCCAGGTATTCGCCATTGGCAAAACGTATTGCTTCGTTGGTAGCGCCGGAAATATTTCGGTTATTATCCAGGTAACGTATTCTTATCCGAGGGTGGCGCACTGTTTTTAGATAATTTATCGTTTCTTCCCGGGTCGATGCATCATCAACAATACAGAGTTCCCAATTTTCATAGAGCTGACTAACTACGCTCTTAATGGCCGCCTGCAGCCATTCCGAATCCACATTAAATACTGGCATCACCAGGCTTATCAGTGGCTTTTTCTCAAGCACATCTAAATCTGTCTTTATTCTCTCAGAATCTTCTTTGGTAAAATTATATTCGTACTCCCTGTAATTGCCTGTCATATTGGCTGCCGGAGATTTACTTTCTTCCGATCTTGTAACATTAAGAGCCTTATCACGCAAAAACGGCATCCGACCAAGAATCTGGTTATAAACCAGTTCACGTCCACCCTCTATAAGGCGCCATGCCTTTGACCGCTTGATCTCTTCAATTTCAGACTTGTAATTTTTAAGACTTTGCAACTCGAATTCCAGTTCGCGAATACTGCTGATGTATTCATTCTCCTGACGGATAAAACCATCCTGGGCAATGGCAAAATCTAGAGAATATGGCGCAGACAGCTCTATGCATAGCTCTAAAGCCTGCCTGGTTTCAGCTTCTGATATATGAAGACTGGAAAGGTTTATTCGAACAGAAGGATCAGGACCGGTGACAACAAACACCTCGCCCAGAGCCGAATGACGATAACGTAGATCAGTAAGCTGACATACGTCGAGAATTTCATCAGGGTCATCATACTGAACAATATCAACGACTTCTCCGTCTCGCCTTTCAACCAAAGAAATTCGATATAGATGGATAAAGCCATCTCGCCAGGCCCCAGCAGAATTTCTGAAACATAACAATAGTTCTTCCTGATCAGGCGAAATATTGTCAAAACAGAGACGTTGTCGCTCAGCTAAAGGGTCGATTGCAACTGATTGTTCAGACTTTTTCTGCTGATGCAGGACTAGCGACAGTGGATATTCTTCAGCTGTCATAACATGTCCCCACCTTGATCAATGGACATTGCCATATTCAATGCAGATATCCCAAAATCTCTCCGCTCTGCTCTTACCTGTAGATGTATGAGATCATAACGCCGGTCAATGGCAAGATTGTCTTTTTGCTCGTCATCATCTGCCAGGCCAAGAGAAATGAAATAGTCACCGCCAATAAGATTAATGTCAAAACTATAACGGACCAGCAATTCACTTCCTGCCCTGCCAGCAGGTACATCGAGCTTTCTGTCCCTTGTATTAGCACCATAAACAACTATGCCGTCAGCAGTCTTCAGCGTTAAGCCAAGAATAGGATTGCTGACATCAGCTTTATATATAACTCTCAGCAACAAATCGATACGATCACCACTCTGACACATACTGCTGGTTGGCTCACCGTTGACCAGCAATAAGTAGTCCTGAATCTGTCCCCGCTGATCACCCCAGCGGTATTCTGCCGCACTATAGAATGGGCGAAGGCGACATCCATCAATAGATCGATCGGAAACCAGGCCATTCGCATCATAGTCAAGCACATTAACTGCTGATGATGCGGCTTCGATCTGACCTTCTTCATTATTGAACAGCAAATTCAGATATTCATTGACTACATCTGCCGGCTCGCCCGTTGAGCGAACCTCGCCTTTCTCCAGTAATATTGCCCGATCACAATGCCGCACAATCAATTCACTGGAGTGTGTAACAAACAGGGTTGTTGTGCCTCGTGCCTTCAACTCTCGAAGTTTTCGAAAACATTTGTTTTGAAAGCGAACGTCCCCAACTGACAACGCTTCATCAACCACAAGAATATCAGGGTCCATATGTATTGCGACGGCAAATGCCAGCCGCACAAACATGCCACTGGAATAGGTTTTGACAGGCTGGTCGATAAAATCACCAATACCGGAGAACTCCAGGATATGGTCAAATTTACTTGCCATTTCAGCGCGACTGAAACCCATTATAGATCCATTCAAATAGGCATTTTCCCGACCACTGAAATTTGGGTTAAATCCAGCACCCAGCTCCAGTAAAGCCGACAAACGCCCATTCACCTCGACAGAACCACTGGTGGGATATAGAGTACCGCTTATAATCTGCAGTAAAGTAGATTTACCTGAGCCATTTTGTCCGATGATACCTACAGTCTCTCCAGGATTAATATCAAAATCCATAGGCTTCAGTGCCTGTACCTCTCGAAAGCTAGTACCGGATTTTCGGATACCGGTGCGATGCAATAGCGATTCCAGCACACGGTCTATAGGGCGGTTATAAACGCGGTATACCTTACTTAACTGCTGGATACGAATTATCGGCTTAGAGGACATCCGCAAATCCTCTGCGGCTTTTCTGGAACCAGACGAAACCAATGATTGCGATCACCAAAGAAAACAGGCCATACAAAAATAGCAGTTTGAAATCGGGCGCATGACCCCAAAGAAATATCTCTCTGCTCTGTTCAATAATCAGTGTCAGAGGGTTCAGGTATATCAGACGCTGCACACTTTCCGGTAGTATAGATATGGGATAGAAAACTGGACTAAGAAACAACAAGGCAGTAGTCAGAACACCCATCAACTGTTTGATATCTGACAGAAACACACCCAGTGCAGAAAATAGCCACAAACAGCCGGCCAGGAATAAGATATACGGAAAAAACACAACAGGTAACCATAAAATCGTTATCGGAACACTCCCATTCACCAGAAAGTTAAATATCGTCAGCACTACAAGACTCATCAGGGTGTGAAAAAATGCCGCGTAAATAGTGACCCATGGCAAGATTTCTATTGGAAAGACCACCTTTTTAACGTAATTGACATTGCTGGTTATCAAGACAGGCGCCCTGTTGATACATTCTGCAAACATGCCATGTACGATCAGGCCACAGAACAAAGTCAGTGCGAAGCTGCCATCACCAAGGTTCATATCTCCCCACCGCGCCTTGAAGACATAACCGAATATCAGGGTATAGATTGTTAACATCAGCAGTGGATTCAACAGGGTCCAGAAAAAACCCATTACCGAGCCCCGATAGCGACTGGAGACTTCACGCTTCGCCAGCTGTCGTATCAATGTTTGATGTTTGATCAGGGATGTAAAAATGCCCCTTGGATCGAGGCTGTCATTTATGCTTTCCATTGACATAAACTCAACTTAAAAGCATGCTTTGAGCAACTCTCATCGCCCTTCGTCAGCTAGCAGTTTCAAATACTGACCATAGGCATTCTTCGCCATCACCTCGGCAAGTTTCATTAGCTCAGTTTCACTAATATAGCCTTTGCGAAAGGCAATCTCTTCCGGACAGGAGACTTTTAGACCCTGTCGACTTTCCAGCGTTTCAATAAATGTTGATGCCTGTAATAATGACTCATGAGTGCCGGTATCGAGCCAGGCACTCCCTCTTCCCATCAACTCTACCGACAGCTTATCGCTTTCAAGATAACACTTATTGACATCGGTGATTTCCAGCTCACCACGCGGCGATGGTCTAATATTTTCCGCATACTCGATAACTTTGTTGTCATAAAAATAAAGACCGGTTACTGCATAGCGCGACCTGGGCTGTTGAGGTTTCTCTTCCAGACTTAGAACATTGCCCTGTTTGTCAAACTCAACAACACCATATCGTTCAGGATCCTGCACCGGGTAAGCAAACACAGTAGCCCCTTCTGTTATAGCCGCCGCTCGCATCAGCATTGACGACATGTCATGGCCATAAAAAATATTGTCGCCAAGCACCAGGGAAACAGATGAATCTGCAATAAATTTCTTGCCAATAAGAAATGCCTGGGCCAGGCCACCGGGGTGATCCTGAACAGCATATTCCAGTTCCAGCCCCCATTGCCTGCCATCACCAAGAAGTTCTTCAAAGCGCGGTGTATCCTGAGGTGTTGAAATGATAAGAATCTGACGTATACCGGCCAGCATCAGGGTTGACAGAGGATAATAAATCATCGGTTTGTCATACACCGGTAGTAGTTGTTTGGAAACCACCGTTGTAACCGGGTAAAGACGCGTGCCCGAGCCTCCAGCAAGGATAATGCCTTTCATCGTTTCAATCTCCTGCTCCCAGTCGCTCACCCATGTATGAACCATCCAGCACACGATCGACCCATTGCTGATTGGCAAGATACCAGTCTACGGTTTTTGCCAGGCCGGTTTCAAATGTCTCTTCAGGCACCCAGCCGAGATCTCGTTGAATTTTGCTTGCATCAATTGCATAACGCATATCATGCCCGGGCCTGTCGGTCACGTAGGTGATTAGCTCCGCATAAGGTTTTCCATCTTTAGCTGGCTCTCGATCATCAAGAATAGCGCACAGTGTTCTTACGACATCGATATTAGTCACTTCATTATGACCGCCAATGTTATAAGTCTCACCTGACATGCCCCGTTTCATCACCAGTATCAGTGCTCTCGCATGATCGTCAACGTACAGCCAGTCACGAATGTTTTCACCTGTACCATATATTGGCAGTGCCTCACCGGCACGCGCCTTCTGCAACACCAGTGGTATGAGTTTTTCAGGGTACTGGTAAGGGCCATAATTATTCGAACAATTGGTCAGGACAACTGGCAGCCCAAACGTTCTATGCCATGCCCGAACCAGGTGGTCTGAAGATGCCTTGCTGGCGGAATATGGTGAGCTGGGGTCATACGGCGTAGTTTCGAGGAACATGCCTTCATCACCCAGGCTGCCGTAGACCTCATCGGTAGAGACATGGTGAAAACGAAATGCCTCTTTCTTATCCGCCTGTAGCCCACTCCAGTAATCGCGCGCAGCTTCCAGTAAGGTATAGCTGCCGACAATATTGGTCTGGATGAAGTCACCCGGTCCATCAATTGAGCGGTCAACGTGGGACTCTGCCGCCAGGTGCATAATCGCATCAGGTTGATGCGATGCAAATACTTCTGCCATTGCCTTGCTATCGCAGATATCAGCATGGACAAAATGATAGCGTGGATTGTCAGTGACAGATTGTAAGGAATCGAGGTTACCGGCATAAGTCAATTTGTCGATATTGACGACGACGTCATCGCTGGACTCGATAATCATTCTGACAACTGCAGAACCAATAAATCCTGCACCACCTGTTACAATATAAGTTTTAGCCATCTTGTTTTCCCTTGCCTGCAATGCAATCAGGCTCTGGTCTTCAGCTCTGTTCCAGCTTTTCTAACAGGCGTCCGACATAGCGACTGACACCTTCTTCAACGGTGAGAAATTTGTGTGTGTAGCCAGCAGCTCTCAGTGCTGAGATATCTGCCTCAGTAAAGCTTTGATATTTACCTTTAAGCTTCTCCGGAAAATCGATATAACGGATAATGTTTTCGTTTTGCAATGTCGACAGATCCAGGGCTTCTTCTCCCTGTTTTCTACGGCACCTATTGATGGTAGCAACAGCCACATCGTTAAATGACTGGCAACGCCCTGTACCGACATTAAATATCCCGCTGACGGCAGGATTCGCAAACAGGAAAAGGTTTAGATCTACGACGTCCTCGACCGAAACAAAATCACGCAGCTGTGCACCATTTTCATAACCGTCTATACCTTCGAATAGGTTGACAAAACCCGTTTCCTGGTACTGATGAGTAAAATGGTATGCAACCGAAGCCATGCGCCCCTTGTGCTGCTCACGGTCACCATAAACATTGAAGTAACGCAGACCGACAATAGGTGCTGTGCGCTCGTCATAAATGCGGCGCACATAGTTATCAAACTGGAATTTTGAGTAGGCATAAACATTCAGCGGCGATTCGTATTCCGGTGATTCACGAAACACCGGACCTGCACCGTAAACTGAAGCGGATGAAGCATAAATAAACGAAGCCTTATTCTGCTGGCAGAAATGCAGCAGTGTTTTCGAATAGTCATAATTGTTCGACATCATGTAGAGGCCGTCATACTCCATCGTGTCTGAACAGGCCCCCAGATGAAAAATGGCTTCGACCTGGCCCTCGAACTCACCGCCATTTATCATGTCAATAAAGGCCCTTTTATCTATATAGTCGGCAATGCTTAAATCGACCAGGTTAAGAAATTTTTCACCCTTTTGCAGATTGTCAACGACGATGACATCGTCACGGCCGCTATCATTCAGGCCTTTGACGATATTGGCTCCAATAAAACCTGCGCCGCCGGTTACAATTATCATGCTATATCCTCGTTACTAATCTCTACCATTATTTCATCTACCGATGCAGTGGAAACGCCCAGTTTGCCTACGACGATCGCGGCAGCTGCATTCGCAAGATGTACCGCGTCCTGGTAACCTGCACCTGCAGCAAGCATCGCTGCAACAGCACCAATAACAGTGTCTCCTGCACCACTGACATCATACACTTCTCGTGCACGTGCTTTCTGGTGAAATACCAGCCCGTCTTGATTGAAAAGGGCCATACCTTTCTCACTGAGAGTAACCAGCAGAAACTCTACTTCAATTATTTTCAGCAGCTCAGCAGCCTTCGCTGCCATAACCTCAAGCGATGGACAGGGACCCACAACATCTTCGAACTCATGCCTGTTCGGCGTGATCATTGTGGCGCCTCTGTAGCGTGAAAAATCACGCCCTTTTGGATCGGCCAGTACCTTTAGACCTTTGGCTTTTGCAGCATCAATCATTTGATCAATATCGCGCAACACACCCTTACCATAATCTGACAATAAAACGATATCAGTGCTGTCCAGATGCTTCTTATATTGTTCCATTACCTCAACAATGAATACATCATCCGGCTGCTGCTCAAAATCTGCTCTCAGTAGCTGCTGATTTCGAGAAAGTAGGCGAAGCTTAACTGTTGTTACATGTCCTGCGTCACGTATGAAGCTGGGAGTCACACCCTTCTCTGTCAAGAGGCGTTCTAGTTCGTGTGCCGCATCATCATTACCAACCACGGAAACCAGGTCACAGTGCGCGCCCAGAGCCGAAATGTTACAGGCGACATTAGCAGCACCGCCTGCCCGCTCCTCACTGTCTGAAATCGCCAGCACGGGTACCGGTGCTTCTGGTGAAATCCTGTTTACGTCGCCAAACCAGTAGCGATCCAGCATTGCATCGCCAACAACCAGCACCCTGGCAGAAGAAGCATTTGAGAGAAATTTATCCATACCTTTAGACGTCAGGGGACGCAGCTAGCGGCCAATGCCAAAATATTCAAATCCTGCTTTCCTGACAGAAGCAGGCTGAAAAATATTTCTACCGTCAAAGATAATCGGCGTCTTCATTCTGCTCATCATCGTGTCAAGGTCAGGGCTGCGGAAAACTTTCCATTCCGTCACCACAATCATCGCATCAGCACCGTCTAATGCATCATAGGGGTCAGAGACCAGCGCAAGGTCATCTCTTTTTCCGTAGATTCGCTCTACTTCTTCTTCAGCAACCGGATCATAGGCGGCCACCGTGGCACCGCGCTGCCACAGGGCTTCAATAATTGTACGGCTAGGTGCTTCACGCATATCATCAGTTTCGGGTTTAAATGCCAGCCCCCAGACAGCAAATTTTTTACCTGTCAGATCATTTCCGAATTGCTTAATTATTTTTTCTACAATCACTGACTTCTGACGCTTGTTAACCGCCTCAACAGCATCCAGTATCTGCGCGTCATAGCCGACGGACTTCGCGGTACGATGCAAAGCCTGTACATCCTTGGGAAAACAGGAACCGCCATACCCACAACCGGGATAGATAAAGTAATATCCGATCCTGGGATCCGCACCAATGCCATGCCGTACGTTTTCAATATCTGCACCAAGCAGTTCAGCAAGGTTTGCCATCTCATTCATAAAAGATATTTTTGTCGCCAGCATTGCGTTGGCAGCGTACTTGGTCATTTCTGCAGAGCGTATATCCATAATAATGGTACGTTCGTGATTTCTATTGAAGGGTGCATAGAGTTCACGCATCATTTCTATCGCCCGCTCGTCTTCGGCACCGACAACTATGCGATCCGGTTTAAGAAAATCATCTACGGCAGCACCTTCTTTAAGAAATTCCGGATTAGAAACGACACTGAAACTGGTTGTTGAACCTTTTTCTTCGAGGGCAGCATTTACTGCATGTTTAACCTTATCCGCAGTGCCTACTGGTACCGTCGATTTAGTAACAACAACGCGGTAATCGTTCATGTGTTTTCCGATGTCACTGGCAACAGCCAGTACATGCTTCAGGTCAGCTGATCCATCTTCATCAGGCGGGGTACCGACAGCAATAAAAATGATAGAACCATAATCGACACCCTGCTTGATATCAGAAGAAAACGACAATCGTCCTTCCTGAACATTCTTTTTCACCAGATCCTCTAGACCTGGCTCATAGATAGGGATTTCGCCGCTATTAAGGCGGTCAATTTTGCTTTGGTCTATATCAATACAAAGCACATGATTTCCAACTTCTGCCAGGCAGGTACCAGAAACCAGGCCGACATAACCTGTCCCAACAACAGTAATATTCATTCATTCACCCCAAAATATATAAAAATTTCATCAAATGCCGCAGCATCCATTGTTTTAGCGACTTACACACATAACCCTTAATTATCCAGCGTTTTCACGCTACTGTCGAGAAATAGGCCATATTTCTGATAAATTTCTAGTACATATCGTGTTTT
>JARFQI010000055.1 GCA_029287855.1 Arenicellales bacterium
GGTACCAAAAGAAAGGCCACCCTACCGTGTTGGCCTACGGCTGCTCTGTGCGCTTCAGCTTAGAACGGGCACTGCGGAACTCGCTGCGCTCAGACAGTCCTCGCGCTTATCCGCTCTAAGCCTGCAGTGCTCGACAACACAAAAGGGAATGGTAGATCAAAACCCAGATCAAAACCGGGTCTGTGGCACCTGATAATGTAGTGAAATGACCCTACGCAAAGTACCCGTCATACCGGCGTATGCCGGTATCCAGAATTTGTTAATCATTATATAGAATGGATTCCGGCTAGAACCATGCCGGATTGACGGAAATGTTAGTGTTTTGACTTTGGTCTTGACCTTAACCCTCCCGTTCAGGCTCGCCGAGAAGCACAGGATGGGCCGGGGATCTCGGGATGTGACTGTCTGAGCGCAGCGAGTTTCACATCCCGCCGGCTTATCCGAGCATCGCAGGGCACCCATATTGATTTTTATATGGGCGGGTGTGTCGGGGATCCTTTCTTTTGGTGACTTTTCTTTGGATAAGCAAAGAAAAGTTACTCGCCCATAAAGGGCGAAAAAGTAAGGTGAATTCAATCAAAATAAAAAAATATCCCTGCCCGGGAAGGGAGAGGCAATCAGCCGTCCGCCAGCACAATCAAACATCAATCGATAGGTCTTTCAGTTTCCGCGTTAAGGTGTTTCTGCCCCAGCCGAGTAAACGTGCAGCTTCAATTTTACGTCTGCCGGTATGCTCCAGTGCCGTTTCGATGAGGACTCGCTCGAATTCCGGTTCCAGGGATTCGAGGATGTTCTCCTGTTCCAGGGCAAACTGTTTCTTCAGGTGCATGCGCAGAGCATCCTGCCATCCCTGCGCGGATGTGGGTTCACTGGAAGGGTTCTGTTTCAGGTCAGGCGGCAGGTCATCAATTCTGACCAGTTGGCTTGGTGCCATGACGCTTATCCAGCGACAGGTGTTTTCCAGCTGACGGATATTTCCCGGCCATTGCAGGGAGCTGAGGTAGGCCAGGGCTTCATCGGTGATCTTTTTTTCTTCGACTTTTAATTCTCTGGCGGTGCGATTGAGGAAGAAGGGTACCAGCAAAGCGATGTCTTCGGGCCTTTCACGCAGTGCGGGTGTGCGCAGCCGGACGACGTTGAGGCGGTGCAGCAGGTCTTCACGAAAATGGCCTTCGCTGACACGCTTTTCAAGATCCTGGTTGGTTGCTGCGATGATACGCACATCGACGCTTATTTCCTTGCGTCCACCGACGCGGAAAAATCGCCCTTCGGACAGAACACGCAACAGACGCGTCTGTGATTCGGCGGGCATATCTCCGATTTCATCGAGGAACAGGGTGCCGCCATCAGCCTGTTCGAAGCGGCCTTTATGCTGTGCCAATGCACCGGTAAATGCCCCCTTTTCATGGCCGAAAAGTTCAGATTCCAGCAGTTCACCGGGTATTGCCCCGGTATTGATGGCAATAAATGGGCCATCCCGGCGTGGGCTGTGCCGGTGCAGGGATTCAGCAACCAGTTCCTTGCCGGTGCCTGATTCACCTGAGATTAGGACTGTAAGGTCACTCTGGCTGAGGCGACCTATAGCGCGAAAAATTTCCTGCATCGCGGGTGCTTTGCCGATAATCAGCGCATTTTGTTCTTCAGTGGTATCAATATCCACTTTCTGCGCACGGGCGTGATCGACTGCACGCTCCACCAGTGTAGTTGCATCATTGAGATCAAAAGGTTTCGGCAGGTATTCAAAGGCGCCCTGGTCGTAAGATGCGACAGCGCTATCCAGGTCGGAGTGTGCCGTCATGATGATGACCGGAATTTCCGGGTGCTTTTCCCTCACGCTATCCAGCAGCAGCAGGCCGCTGCTACCCGGCATGCGAATATCGGAAATGATTACATCCGGCAGGCTGCTGCCGAGGTGCTCGAGTGCATCGTCGGCAGAAGTGAATATCTCAGTGTTGAAGCCAGCTTTTGATAGTGCCTTATCAAGTACCCAGCGGATTGAATCATCGTCATCAACGACCCATATTTTAGCCTTTTTAGCCATTTTAGCTTTCCAGTGGCAGGAAGATGGAAAATACCGTCTTTCCTTTTTTCGATGTGAATTCTACCAGCCCGTGATGCTGATTAATGATATTTTGTACAATAGATAATCCGAGGCCCGTTCCTTCCGGTTTGCCGGTAATCAGCGGGTAAAACACTGTTGCCTGGAGTTTTTCCGGTATACCTGGTCCATTGTCTTCAATATCCAGCCGCAGCACCTGGCGATGCAGCACATTGCCAATGGTAAATTTTCCCACTGGGCGTGTACTGAAGTGCAAAATGTTCGGTTCGCCGGATGAGGCTTCTGGTGTATCAATCATGGCATGTACTGCATTACGTGAAATGTTCAGGATCACCTGGGTCAGTGCATCCTGGTCACCCAGTATCTCGGGCAGGCTAGGGTCATAGCTGGTGGTGATGCTTATCATCTCAGGGAATTCAGCGTTGATCAGTGTCCTGACGTGTTCCAGGCAGGCATGGATGTTGACTGGCTGCAGATCAAGGGGCTTGTTCGGTCCTGACATTTTATCTACAAGGCCGGACAATCGGTCTGCTTCTTTTATAATGACACGTGTGTATTCTTTTAGTGTGTCATCATCCAGTTCCATGTCGAGGAGCTGGGCAGCTCCTCGTAAACCACCGAGTGGATTCTTAATTTCATGCGCCATGCTTTTCAGAATCTGCCGGGTCGCCTCGTATTGTTCCTGCAGGTTATCTTCCCGAGCGAGCCTTAACAGTCGGTCAACCCGGTTTATTTCGACAATAATTTCAGATACATCCTGGGTCGAGCGATTCAGCGGGGTAGCGGAAAAGTCGATGGCGATGATGACGCCGGTAATCAGTTTCAGCCGAATATCTCTTTCAGTGATAGCCCTGTTTTCAGTTAGAACATTGGAAAGAATGTCACAGCATTCGCTATTGAATGGAAATACAGAGTCATGGTTTTGACCGAGCAGCTTGCGTGAGCTGGCCTGCAGCAGGTTCTCTGCAGCCGGGTTGATGGCTTTTAATTTCAGCTTGTCATCAAATAACAGGACAGCCGTCTCCATGTTCTCTACCATGTAGCGGCAGAGAAGCTCGTTTTGTTTAGATTTGCTCTTCAGTAACATAAATCAGGCTGTTAAAAACAAAACGCCTCGTACGAGGCGTTTTGTCGCAGACCTATCAGACTGGATCAGCAGCTGTAGTAGAGGTCAAACTCAACAGGGTGAGTACTCATACGCAGCTGCGTGACTTCTTCCATTTTCAGGTCAATGAAGCCGTCGATGACATCATCGGTGAAGACGCCGCCGGCTTTAAGGAAGTCGCGGTCATTATCCAGGGCATCCAGCGCCTCTTCAAACGACGCAGCAACTTTAGGAATATTGTCCGCTTCTTCTGCAGGCAGGTCATACAGGTCCTTGTCCATGGCATCGCCAGGGTGGATCTTGTTCAGGATACCGTCCAGACCGGCCATCATCAGGGCAGAGAATGCCAGGTATGGGTTGGCTGTTGGATCCGGGAAACGTACCTCGATGCGGCGTCCTTTCGGGTTGCTGACAAACGGAATACGAATTGAGGCAGAGCGGTTACGGGCTGAATAGGCCAGCATAACAGGTGCTTCAAAACCGGGGACCAGGCGCTTGTAGCTGTTGGTCGAGGCATTG
>JARFQI010000092.1 GCA_029287855.1 Arenicellales bacterium
GTAGGCGGTGCCCATCGGAATGGTGCGTTGGGCAACCAGCAGCAGCGCACCACTGGCACTCATGCAAACAATGGCAAATATAATCCAGCCATAATTTGCCCCCTCTTCTGTCCAGCCCAGCTTCAGACCCACTGGCCAGCCCCATTCAAAAATTCCGGCAACTATCAGGTAGATCCAGGCCATTTTATCTCCTTATGACATTACTCCGAATTGGCGGGCAGAAAACAACGTTAAAATAAATTTAAATGAACCGTTGTTCATATTATCTTGAACGTTTAATAAATAATATCCCGTGGTAGCAGGATAAAGGCGCCGAGTACTAATATGGAAGAACAGAAATCTTCGGACTTCATGGTTGACCTTGTTAACAGCGAAGCTGGTATGGGTGCAAGCGAGATACTGATTCTCGTTCTTGTTGCCGCCGCAGTAGCAATTGGCATTACCTGGTGGCTGTAACGCAAATAATCACCTCAACTTGCGTATAGCCTTTATGACAATCCAGATCGAGTAACAAGTTCAGGTTTTAGACTGGCAAACACTTCCCGCGTCGCCACCATTTTTTCATCCCGCCGGCACTCGCATCGAGAACAAACCCGGGAGTGTCAATCAACATCAAATGCTTGAGTTTCCCGGATTTCAATAACGCAACCAGCGGCTGAAATACTTTCTCCTCCAGCTCATTCAAAACCGATAGACCCTGGTCCAGGCTACCACTTTGCAACGCAGTTCGTGCCTGCTCCAGCATCATCAGCTGCTCACTGTTCAGCGGCATGTCATGAAGCACCGTGGACATATCATCGGCTAAGTCCTTTATTTCACAGCCGCATTGCCTAGCCACTCCCTGCATGAAAGGAGTTACTCCCCGCAGAAATACATTGCTGGACGAAGAAAGCACAGGCAGTCCGCCACCGCCCCACAACCAGAGACCACTTACCGCAGCCAGCCCCTGGGCAACCCTTGCTTGGTTTACCGGGTGACTGAAAAGCAGCATTTGCAGTTCCATTAGCCAGCTATGCCACTGTCTGCTGTTGTTTCCGACCGGCATCAGATTAAACACATCTTTACCTACCACACGCCAGGCTGCGGTAGTTTGGATATCGGCATGCTCAACCAGTTTTAAATACCAGCGTTTGCCATCCACGACATCGATCTTCCACCCATCCTCGGCAAAATGCTGATTGATGCTGTCTGCCAGGGCTTCTGCTTCCTCCAGATCAAGATTCAGTTCCGACGGGTAGCTCATCATCAGGTAATTCTGGTCTTCCTGAAGATTTACCGGGTCGGCACGAAACCAGAAGGTAGCATCCTCGCTGGACCCGTTCTCTGCCAACTGCTCAAGAGCTGCAATGGGGACGTCAATCTCTTCACCTGCCTGCCAGCCCAGGCAACTGAGTAGATGAGCTTCGGATTCAAGCGAGTTTTCTGTCAGGCTGTCACAGCGATTGAGCAATAGTTGTAGTGATGGCATCTCTGCCAGAATTTCGCTGCCAGCATGACGCAACAGTGCCCATATACCGGGGAGATAAAGGTTAATAGTATTGTTATTCAATGGAAGCCGGTCTGAAATTTTCTAATGATGAGCAACAATCATTGTAATTATGCGTGTCTAGTGTGTTGTTAGAGCGTGAACGAGGCGGCGAAACAATATTCATATCTATTTAAGTCTGGATTATGCTATTTCTATATCATCCTCAAGTTTCTGAAGAATAGCATGCCTGACCTGGATAAATATCCACGCTATGATGACAGAAATTTAGCGAGGTAAGGACTGGCAAGCAGAATTCCCATAATGTTTCACAGCTAAAAGCACTGGTATTTTACCTGACAAACACAGTATCCTATTGCTTTGAACTCCTGCTATGTAAATTTTCAGCTCGAATAAACTCACATCATGGACTACCAAGTCCAGACTCGGAACGCCCAGAACATGAAAAACATACTCAATTTCTTTGTCCGGATATTTGGGCAGACCCTGTTTGCTATTATCAGTTTCTTTATCATTATTTTCCTTTTCAGCGTTTTCTTCATAGGCCTTGGAGCAGGCATCGGAGCAACCAGCAGCAGTTTCAGTGCCGGGCGGGATGTCGAGCAAACTGACTACAGTTTTGTCTCCGGTGATAAAGACAGCGATAACAAATTACTCAGTGTGCCGGTGAATGGCATCATTCTTGGCAGTGCGCCTGAAGAAGATTTCAGCTTTGGTCTCAGTGATTTCCTGACATATGGTTACGATATTGTCGAAACACTGCAGGAAGCAGCAGAAGATGACAGCATTAAGGGTATATTCATGCCATTTCGCACCCCTGGTGGGACAATTTTCGGTTCCCAGGCAATCTACCGCGCTATCAAGAAATATCGTGAAGATACCGGCAATCCTGTGATTGTGTACATTGAGGGGATTTCGGCTTCAGGCGGTGTAATGGCTATGGTAGCGGCGAATAACATCTATGCCGACCACGGCAGCCTGATCGGCAGTATCGGCGTACTCGGTCCTTCATTGACTTACTTTAACAAACCTATGGCCACCGATGGTGGCCTGTTTGGCGGCGGTATTGTCACCGAGGGCGGAATTGAAAAAACCGCAATTACGGCTGGCCGCGGCAAGGACATAGGCAATCCATTCAGAAAGCCGAGCGAGGAAGAAATCGCCAACCTGACAGCCGGGGTCAACAATGAGTACGAGAATTTCGTCAATCATGTTGCCAAAAATCGCAATATGGAGCCCGAAATGATCCGAAATGAAATGGGTGCACAGATATTCGATAACAAAATGGCACAGACCTATGGCCTGATTGATAGCACACAATACCGTGGTGAGGCCATAAGCAGCCTGGCCAACATGGCAAAACTGGGTGATGATTACAAGCTTATCAAGCCAGTCCATGATAGAAAATCACTTATGGATCAATTGCTTGGCGTATTCTATAAATCATCACCGACGCTTCAGCAGTCTACACAATATACACAGCAGCAATTGCGCAGCCAGCTCTGCGGAAACAGCCGTCAGCTCACCCTTGCCTATCACGGCGACCTGGCCAGCATTTGTCAATAACTGGAGTGCTTTTACAATTTATCACTAATAACAAGGCTGGCCCTGCTAATGAAATCACTATTACTCTCTACACTGCTGCTGACGTCCGTATCACTGCCATTTTCATCGGTTTCGGCTGACACCGTCAGGATGATGGGAGCGGGTAATGTAACCTGCAAAGAATGGAGCCAGTTGCGTATTTCGACGGAGTATTTCAGTGCCGGCAACTGGATACTCGGTTTCCTTTCATCAGCAGCGTGGACTACCGGCAACGACATCCTTAGCGGCAAAAAAGCAGATATCCTGTTTACTGCCATCGATGACTTCTGCACCAAAATGCCGGAACAGACTATCGCAGAAGCAGCCGTAGAACTGACCAGCCACATGCTGGATAAAACCTCGCCTGAATAACTCTGCTGCGTTACTCCATCCTCACAGCATCTCTGCATAAAACCTGTACAGAACTCCCATTGCTGCACTGGAATTCTGCTGCTGCAAAATAATAGAGGAGCAAACTCTCTCTACTGTAAACAACTCTTAAATAAAAAAATTACCGACTTATCCACAGCCTGTCGAAACGATAAGAAAGTCACTAAAATATTTCAATTAAAACAAATAAAAACAATAAGATAAATATATTAATTAAAGTAAAATATAGATATAGTCGACTCAATTTAAATTTCGATAAAAATGATTAAAATCAAATAGATATTATGTAAAGTTAAAGCTGTAAATTTTCACCTGCTTCAGGCGCTCATCCGCTTGAAAGTTCTCAAAAAGTTCACTACTATTGCAATGGAGCGTTATGAGAACTTTAAGAGGGTAAACGCATGCTGACAACACAACAGAAAAAAGTGCAGGATTTCATCCGCGCCTTCATTCAGCGCCACGGCCACTCCCCTAGCCTGCGGGAAATCGGTGAAGGCGTGGACATCCAGTCGCGTGGTGCAGTGCACCGCCACGTACAGACCCTGATCGATCGCGGCGTGCTAAAACGTGCCCGCAGCGGCTGGCGGACACTGCAGCTGGTCGACCCAGAGGAAATGTCAACCAGCCTGCCGCTGCTGGGGAAAATTGCGGCAGGCCGACCGATTGAGGCCATTCCCGGACATGACGAAATCAATATTGCTGAAATGCTGCTCGGCGAGGACCGTTATGTGCTGCAGGTAGAAGGCGACTCCATGATTGATGCCGGCATTCTAGATGCGGACCTGGTCGTCATCCAGCGCACCGATACCGCTGATGACGGTGAAATCGTTGTTGCCCTGATTGATGATGAGGAAGCCACTCTCAAACGCCTGTTTCATCTCTCCGGGCGGCGCATCAAGCTGGTTGCTGAAAACCGCAACCTGGCACCACTGATCTACCCGGCAGATCGTGTACGCATTCAGGGTGTGCTAACCGGGCAGCTGCGGACCTACCGCTAATGGAAAACCCTTCAGGCCACAGCTATCACAGCCAGCAGGAGTGGCCTCGTGCCATTATCCTTGCGGACATGAATGCCTTCTTTGCCTCGATTGAGCAACAGGACCATCCTGAGTGGCAGGGATTGCCTGTTGGTATTACCAATGGCCTGCAGGGCACCTGTATCATCACCAGCTCCTACGAGGCACGCGCTTACGGCATCAAGACCGGGATGCGCGTAAAAGAGGCGTTAAAACTCTGCTCTGATTTCATCCAGTGCCCTGCCCGGCCGCAACGTTATGCCCGGGTGTCCAGCGATATCATGCAGTCCCTGCAGCAGATTACTCCATATATCGAAGTATTCTCTGTCGATGAAGCCTTTCTCGACGTCACGCATTGCCAGAAACTGCATGGCCGACCGGAAGAGATTGCGCGCAGGGTCAAGAAGATTATTTACCAGGTATCGGGCGTGCTCTGCTCAGTGGGAGTCAGTGGCGACAAAACCACCGCAAAATATGCTGCAAAGCTCAACAAGCCCGATGGACTGACAGTCATCCCCCCCTGGCAGTCACGCGAGCAGCTAAAGGAGGTAGCGGTCACCGAATTATGCGGTATCGCCGGCGGCATCGGGCGCTTTCTTGCTGAACACGGGGTACACGTCTGCGGTGATATGGCCAAACTGCCCATCAGCGTACTGGCCCGGCGCTTCGGCAACCCCGGCCGCCGTATCTGGTATATGTGCCAGGGCGCAGACCCGGACCCTCTGCAACTCAATGTGGCCCCACCTAAATCCATTGGCCACGGCAAGGTCATGCCGCCGAACACACAGGATAAGCAGGTACTGCTATTGTACCTGCTGCATATGAGCGAAAAAGTAGCCTGCCGATTACGCAGACATAGCCTGCAGGCACAAAATTTCTATATCGGCCTGCGTTGCACCGATGGCTGGCTGGCGAGTAAACAGCGCAGCATCACCGCTACCGATGACGGACACCAGATCATGTCATTGTGCCGACAGTTCCTTGAGCAATGCTGGCAGGGACAGGGCACCCACCAGGTACAGGTGACAGCACTCGATCCCCGACCGGCGCATGGGCAACTGGATATGTTCAACCAGGAAGATGAAATGAGCGGGGTCAATTGCGTCATGGACAGCATCAACGAACGCTATGGTGAATTCACCCTCGCCCCTGCCCGCCTGCTAAATCGCTCCAGCATGCCTAATGTCATTGCACCCGCCTGGAAGCCGTACGGGCACAGGCAGACGATATGAAAGGAAGTTTCAAGTCTAAAGTTCCAAGAAGTTGGAGTCCGTAACAAAGGACTTCCCCAGGTTTTACCTGGAACTTTAGACTTGAAGCTTGGAACTTGGAACTTGGAACTTCTTTATAACCATGTGCGGCGGCGTCTACTACACTCATAACGGCCAGGATATCCGGGTCTATTTCCCTAATCCCAAAGCCATGTTACCGGTACGTGCTAAACACGGGGCAATCCAGTTGTTGCCCTGGGGTCGACGCAGTGGACAGACGGGCCGCCTGCCTCGTGGCGGCTGGGCACGCCTGGATTCCATCTACAGCGGACGCTGGGAACGCTGGTTTCCGATCCCGGTGAAGATTCCGGTCAAATCCTTCATGGAGAAAGATATCGAAGGCCATAGCCACTGGTACGACCTGACCAAAGGCAAGTGGCTGCAGGGCCTGGTTGCGCGTGATCAGTATGAGCAAAGGGTTTATGTCGTGACCATTGAGCCCGAGATGGAGGATGCAGTACATGAACGCTGGCCACGGGTCATGAGTTAGTGTTTCTTTTGTGCTGGCGTACGGCTGATGCTTTCGCCCTTCCCGGGTGGGGATATTATTTAATCTTCGATTGAATTTGTATTCGTTTTTCGCCCCTTATGGGCGAGTGACTTTTCTTTGCTTATCCAAAGAAAAGTCACCAAAAGAAAGGATCCCCGACATACTCGCCCTGCGGGT
>JARFQI010000099.1 GCA_029287855.1 Arenicellales bacterium
TGGTCATGGCGCCGCTTTTCGGTAAATCAGGCGCGACAGCTTCTTTACTTCCCTGGTATCCAATAGCAATGACATCAGTTTTCGTCTAAGCAACGGATTCTCCCGGTATAAATGCATTGTCTTTAGCTGTGGGTTTTGCAATCACCGGAAATGCAGCATGGTTATGATGATCGCGGCCACAAAGGCGTTTTTATTTATCATGAATGTTAATGCTTTGCTGAAAATCAGAGGATGCTCAACATGACGAGTACCATCACATCATCATAAAGGGGCAAGAATAAGCTGAAGTTATCCTGTTCGCTGGCTTTATATCCGGAAAAATTGAGGTTGTATAAAAACTTTCTTAATGGCACATTTAAACAAAGGGTTTATTCTATATAATATGTAGGAGGCGTACCTGATGTCTTGGAGGAGGCGATGGTAACTGATTTAGTCAAGAACAATATAAAAGGCCAATATAAAGAGTTCAAAGAATGCTTGACCAGTGAAAAGGGCGAGCACTGCCTGCGCTGTACACGAAAACAGCATGACGATTCTCCTATTCCTCGTGTCATTCATAATATTTCTGCTGTGGTTGTGGTCGTCCTGATAGGGAGTTTTCTGTTTTACCTTCTTTCGATGAATTGAAAGAAGAATATGCATATCAGCTAATGAAAAACAGGCAGATCTGTGTCTGCTGCATAAGATAGATAATGACAGTTCCTCGTGATTTCAATTTCCTGTATTCAGTCCGGAACAGATCTCTTCAGCCCTTTCAACTGTTTTTATCAATTGAATTTTTGAGCCCGTATTATTGATTGGCGGAAATTCACTGCATACGATTTGCAGTGTCAGCATTGATCAGTATTGTTATTGTCAGCAATATTCCAAGTACAATTGCTACACCAGGTGTAATGCAAAAATCTACACCGCTTAGTGTATTTTTTTGTCATCCACTGCAGTTTCTCTCTATCAGCTAGCAAGATAAATTTCCTCAAGGTACTGAATTGATATTGGCGTATATCGTACTGATTTTATATCGAGGTGATTTTTTCTGACATCGTTTATGGTGGAAATTTTTTGATCTGTTCAATCCCTGATATTTGACCACAATTAAATTTATTGACGATTCTTTTCAGTGCCTGGAAATGCAACTCGCTGCTAATGTCCGTTAGGCGCTTGCGCATATTCTTTGCCAACTGAAACTCATGATTTGGATTTTTCATATCTTCAGAGTAACAGCTTTGTCTGAACTAAGTAGTATTCAACGTTAGTGAAATGTTGAAGGCTTATCTATGAGCGCCAATAAGTTAACTGCGGAGAGAATGAAGTGTATAAAAGCGGCCTTTGCAAGTAGCAGTGATTTTAATGCGTTTCTTCACGTTACTTTCACATTAGTATCACGTGTAATTGATCCTTGTTTGTAGATAATGTATTCCCACCCTGAGAAATCCCCTTTGCCACCTACGGGTGGTATTTTTTTCACTCATTAACTGGGGTACAGAATGCTAAACAATAGAGATAGATTGAAGGCACAAACGACTAAGCTGGTAAATAGCAATTGCTGGCAGTGGCAGAGCCAGGTTTCAAATTCTGGATACGGTCGGATTATGCTACGCGATCAGGATGGTGGTATGAGTATGCAAAGTGCTCATCGGGCTAGCTACATCAACTTTATCGGCCCTCTGCCACCGGACAAAAAAGTTGTGCAAACCTGTGGTAACCGTTTGTGCATCAATCCTGAGCATCTGGAATTACAGGATCTATATAATCTATAGAGGTAATGAAAATGTACAGATTGATATACAAAAGCAAGAGTAAAACAGCAATAACCTGGGACATGGTTCGAGACATAATGCACTCAAGTAATGTGCACAATGATGAAGCAGAGGTGTCGGGCATCTTATTAGCCAGTAATACTCACTATCTGCAGCTGCTGGAAGGACCTTATGACAAAGTTAACAAAACTTTCATGCGTATTGCCTGTGATCAGCGACATTGCGAAATCCAGCTGATCAGTTTCAGTATAATTGATACACGTATTTTTGAAGCCTGGGGGATGTTAGGGATCGGGGTATTCGATCTAAACAAGAACCTCGAAGAAGAACTAAAACAAAAATATGGCGAACAGGATGGTGAATTATATTTCCCGCTTGAAGAATGGAAATCTCTTGCAATGATTAATGATATTAACCTTATGAGTAAAATGCCAGAGTGGAAGAGATAACAAGTGCAGCTGCAGCCCCCCCACCTTCCTACTGGAGGAATGCAATTGCAGCATTTTAGATATTATTAATCCGAATAAATAATATGGCAGCTCACTATATCTAGAATTTGTAGCTAGCCACCAGGCCAACCAGAGGTGCTGTGTCGTACGAGAGTTTAGTAAGGCGATTGCCATCGCTATCTTCCACACTTAGCGCGCCTGAAGTCTCAACACCAGCAAGTGCAGTTAGACTGAATTTCTGGTTGACTTTCCAGTTGGCTGTCAGGACGACAGGGACAGCTTTATCCTCACCGATATTTTCTGCTATCCCGGCAAGCCTGAAGCGTGTCTTTTCATAACGTGCTGCAAGACCAAACTCCCACTGATTTGCTGGTCGCCATTTTAACGCCAGTCCCGGGCCACGGCTTGCTGCCGTTCCCTTGCCGGTCTCCAGCGACAGAGAATCTGTTATATCCCAGTTAACCAGAAGTATCGGAAAAATATCTTCTTCTCCGCCGAACCCGGTGAAGACGCCAAGGCCTGGTCCAAGGGTCAACTTATCGCTGAAGCGGTAACTGGCCCCCGCAAGTAGTCCTATTTCACGTCCTTCATCAAGGTCGACACCTTTCTCCGCGGTGTACCTGAGTATAGGGAGACCAAACAGTGTCCATTTTTCTGAGGCGAGATAACGCATCGAGACACCAAACTGTAAACTTCGTATGTCATTCCAGGGACTGACACCATTCAAATCTGAAAAATTATAATTGTCTTCAGCATAAGTGATAGATACACCGGTAAACCACTGCTGCCCAATACGGCGAGCCGTTTCGAACTGGACAATTCCACTATCTACGGAGAATTGTCCCCTGCTGTTATCAAGATCAGCATTACCCTGACCGGCATAGACCGCTGTCAATGTTGTGCGCCAGCCTGAGCCAGATCCCGGCGGCGGGCCAGCGGCCATTGCGATGGCAGGAAGTTGCATGGAAAGGGCCAGCAGGGATAGCTTAAGAATCTTAGAACTAGATCGAGTATGCATAATATTTTTATAGGATTGTTAACTGTTAAGGAAAAGGCTTTTAGCAGCCTGAAGGGATATTACATGTATAAAGATTGTGCCGATAATCACTGTCAGAAAACATATAGCCAAGCGATCATTGTCGACTCATCTTTTGACTGCTATCAGCGCCCAGGGTTTTCAGGTCTGCGATAATCTCGTCACTGTGCTTTTTGGGGCTTACATTACGGTAAATACGTGCGATGTTACCATCGGGATCTATAATAAACGTATGGCGGCTGGCGAAACGCATAGAGCCAAAACTTTTAAAGCTTCCATACTTGCTGGCGATTGCCCCATCTGGGTCTGAAAGCAGCGAGAAAGGCAGGTGGTACTTGTCAGAAAATTCTTTCTGACTCTGTACGTCATCAGTGCTAACACCAAGCAGCGCCACATTCATTTTGCGCAGCTGGAAGACGTCATCACGAAACTCACAGGCTTCCGTGGTACATCCCGGAGTGTCAGCTTTTGGATAGAAGTAGAGCACAAGCCAGCGGCCCCTGTAATCATTGAGCTGGTGCTGTTTGCTGTATTGATCGAGCAGGCTAAATGATGGCGCAGGGCTGCCTACCTTGATGCCATCGGCGATTGCCGGTGCCACAAAGTAGGCTGGGGAAAACAAAAGCGCAAGTGAAAATAATCGTTGTATAGTCATCTCATCGTCATCTATGTCACGGTAATACAGTATTTCTTCATCGTCAGGATATGCACCAGTAGCTTAGCACGGGATCAGCTGTTATCGACTGTTAGAAATTATACATCTCAGTATGTATTAAAAATTGAATATCGGGTCAGATATCTGTTCACGCAGACGCCTCATCTCAAAGTAGTTTTCAATACGATGCCTGGCACTGAAACGTTGAACCGGGCGGTCCTGTAGAGTCGTTTCATTTTCACACTCATCTATTGATATCAGTGTAAGGTCAAAAATATTATCTTCATCAAATTCATTAAATTCATTCAGATCCATGTATTCACTTTCAGACATTTTAAAAGCCCTCAATAAAACCATTTAGTAAATAAAAAGTTAGCAACTAACATCAGTTGAACAATGTATGCGGTAATCAATGCATACAAAGACTGTGAGTTAATATTTACTTAACCGTCGTGAACATGATGTGAACAAGGTATCAATTTTGTGTGTTAATTCGAGATGCCTGATTCGCCGACGCGAGTTTTTCTGCTTTTACAACATTACCGGTGATCGTCGGTTTTCCGGGCGCGTCAATAGCATTTGTACTGTCCCAATATCTCGCTCAAGAAATCCCCCTTCACAATAACAGAAGTAATATTCCCACAGACGTATAAACTCTTCTGAATAACCGAGGTCACGTATATCTTCCAGCTTGTTAAAAAAGTTTTCGCGCCAGTGCCGCAGGGTCTTTGCGTAATGTGGGCCGATGTCCTGCAAATGGAAAAGTTTCATGTCTGTGTGGTTGCCTATCGATTCCGACATGGCGGCAACAGAGGGCAGAAAGCCGCCTGGAAATATATATTTCTTGATGAAGTCGACATCCTTCAGTGCATTTTCATACAACTGTTCCCTGATGGTGATGGCCTGTATAAGCATCATGCCATCCGCTTTTAGCAGACTGGCGCATTTTTTGAAGTAGGTATCCATATACTGGTGACCAATGGCCTCAATCATTTCAATCGAAACCAGTTTGTCGTATTCCCCGCTGAGATCGCGGTAATCCTGCTTGACAACACTTACTCTGTCATCAAGACCTTCCTTCCTGACTTTTTCTGTGGCCAGACAAAACTGTTCCTCGGAGATTGTCGTAGTGGTGACTTTACAGCCATAGTGACGTGCCGCGTGTATAGCGAGTCCACCCCAGCCGGTACCTATTTCCAGAAGATGATCATTGGCATTGAGCTGTAGTTTTTTACAGACAAGGTCGAGCTTGGCGACGGCCGCGTTTGCCAGGTCAATGCTGGAGTTTTCGTAGTAAGCGCTTGAGTACATCATGGTGTCATCAAGAAACAGTTTGAACAGGTCATTACCGATATCATAATGAGCACTGATGTTCTTCCTGCTGCCGGATCGGGTGTTTCGTTTCAACCAGTGCATGATCTTTTGTGCCGGGGCCTGCAGTCGCATGAGACCATAGTCGAGATTATCCAGCACCTCGCGGTTGCGTAGAAAAATTCGCACCAGTGTGACCAGGTCAGAGCAATTCCATCTGCCGTTCATATAGGCTTCGCCAGACCCAGGACTGCCGGCAAAGGCGACATCCTTATAAAATCCTGCATGGATGACATCTATTATTACTGGTGCAGGGAAATCATCAGAGACATGACCAAAATAATGTTCTGTATGATTTTCACGTAAGACAATTTCACCGTTCTGGATCTTATTCAGTTGCTGATGCACCAGTTTTCGTGCCAGGTGAGTGAAGAGTCCAGTGTTTTCCTCGGTCATAAGATTTGACGTCATTGGTATGCTAGATCGGTTCATGGCTTATCTCGTAGTTGCAGGTTTTTCATTGTTTGACGGATGGTCAAAAATTGGAACGCGTTTTAATAGTAGTCTCAACGCTTCAAAATATATTCCGGCGACGACTTTCATTGTCACTACCGGGTACTGCATTAGTACACGCGACATGTTTGCAGAAGTCATCGGCCTGTATTCAAGATCTAATGTCGCATCAAATAGTTTTTCATTATCGATGAAGTTTTGCATGTGAACCGTCAGTCGCTTGTCAGGCTGATTAAAGCGCCAGTCATAGTCAATATTCATCGGCATGAAAGGCGATACATGAAAATTCTTCACTGGCTTGTACTGTTTGTGCCCGGTCATTGACGGCTTCTTAGAAACGTTATCTGCTTCGTTGAGCACATAGCAGTATTGCTCACCCCAGGGGGTATTATTAACCTCGGCAACAATATGTTCGACATGAGTATCTTGCCTATTATAACAATAGTAGAAGCTAACAGGATTGAAACCAAAGCCTAAATAGCGGCAGTGTGTGAGCAGACGGATAGGACCATCTGCACTAATTCCCGTGCGTTCAAAAATTTTATTCCGTACAGTTTCCTTGAGTGATTCGGAAGCGTCACCCATATGGTCTGCGCGCCGGAATGACGCCAGGTTGATGCGGTCAACGGACCACAACCAGAATCTGTCAAAAAGACCCGGCAACTCATCGAGGTCAAGAAACATCATGTACAGGCGGTAGTTAAACTCATGCTTGCGCGGAGCGAAGCGTCGGTGTCTAACTTGCCCTTGGTAAATGCAGCTCTTCATACATCGCCTCGTTAAAATGTTCTACTGCCTCAATGGCACTCACTACGCCATCTTCATGAAAACCGTTACGCCAGTAAGCGCCGCAATACCAGGTGCGTTTTGTACCATTAATTTCACCATGACGCTGCTGTGCGGCAACAGACTCCGGGGTGAACATTGGATGTGAATATTCGATGCGTTTAAGTATCTTGTCGGGATCAATCGCATCACTGTTGTTCAGTGTAACGTTAAATGTAACAGGTGCGTCGATACACTGCAGGATATTCATGTTGTACGTAAGAGCAACGCGGTCACGCTGCTGTTTTAGAATATGATAATTCCATGCAGCCCAGGCAAGCTTTCTTTTCGGTAATAACGATGTGTCAGTATGCAGGATCGCCTCATTCTTCTGGTAAGCGATGGTGCCCAGCACTTCAGATTCTGCCGTTGTTGCCTGTTCCAGCATGCCCAGTGCCTCATCGGTATGTGTCGCAATAAACACTGCATCAAATTTCTCAACGCCAAATTTTTCTGTCTGTATCTCGACATGAGTGGGAAAACGGCGGATATTCTTTACCGGGGTATGTATACGTATATTGTTTCGGAAAGGTTTTGTCAGCGGTTCGAGGTACTCATGTGAGCCACCTTTGATGACATGCCAGGTCGGACGATCATTTACCGTCAGCAGTCCGTGATTGTGAAAGAAGCGGATGAAGAAACGGGCCGGAAAGTCCTGCATAAGACTGGCCTCAGTCGACCAGATTGCAGCCCCCATAGGTATGATGTAGTGATTTTTGAATTCATCACCATAACGATACTTCTGCAGGTATTCACCTAATGGCAGTTCTGCATCTTCATGTTCTAGTGTCTCAACCGCCTCGCGATTAAATCGCAGTATGTCTTTCACCATGCGTAAGAACGAAGGCCTGAACAGATTGCTTCTCTGAGCAAACATGCTGTTAACCGTATTGCCATTATACTCCAGCCCGGTTTGTTCGTGTTTAACACTGAAGCTCATGTTCGTTGGCATTGCTTCAACATTTAATTCTTCCAGCAAGCGGGTAAATACCGGGTATGTGCGATAGTTAAAAACAATAAATCCGGTATCAATAGCATACTGTTTATTATTGACGATAATGTCATGTGTGTTGGTATGCCCACCAACATAATCATTGGCTTCATAGACAGTGACATCATGCTCCTGGCTCAACTTGTAGGCGGCAACATTGCCTGCTATGCCGCTGCCAATTACGGCAATCTTCATATTGAATCCCTCTTTAAAAGTTCGCCTGTCTGTTGCTGTGGCCAGCTCTGCGGCACACGTTTAATCTTGCTGGTGTCATAACCAATGCTGTCGACAAACTGAATTATTTCATCGTATTCTTCGGCAGCCAGTGCCGGGGTGCGTGACATGATCCATACATAGTCACGTGCTTCACGGCCAATCACAGTGCGGGTGTAGTCTTCATCAAGATAGACAATCCGGTAATCCGCCTTGATCGGCCAGATGAACTGCATTCCCCATATGGCATTGCTGCTGTCTTTGATAAAGCCTTTAGGCTGGTATTTCTTTTGCTTGCCGTCAAAACTGCCGTCTACAAATGTAAAGGTTGTTGCAATCGTACCGTCCGGATTTTTTTCATAGGTTTCGACCGCATTATGTGCACCTTTTTCCAGCAGCGTAGGGATGTTGGCGATGACATACCAGTCGCCCATGAAACGATCGATATCGACATGCTTTACCGCTGTCATGGGACTATGGCTGCAGCCAGCCAGTGGCAGTAATACAGGCAGCAACACTGTCATCAGCAGTAGATTTCTCATGATTGCGATTCCAGGGCAACATTAACAGGGCTTTGTGGAACATAGCGAAGCACGGCACCGGAAGCTGTCGTGCTTTCCAGTGCAAGCCAGTGCATATCATTGGTATACCAGAGGTCAATCGTCATGTCCTCGACAATTAGTTTGAAACGGCGTGCTTCAACCTCGTTGTTTTCTAGATTAACCGTGCCGCTGCCCATGTCAGTGACTGTGACTGCCTGGTACTTGCCTGTCTGTGTGTTAAGCAGATGAGTGCTTTGCAGCATTTCGATGTCCCAGTAGGCAAATGTTCGTAGACAGCCATTATAAGAGGAAATGCCGTCCTGAGTTTCCAGTGCCAGCTGCTGATTTAGCGGCTGGCTGTTGATGAAAAAATCATCGCCATTGTCATCGGTTGTCGAGGTAATGTTGATCAGGCAGCCATTTTCCCAGGTCTCACGGGTATCATGGACATAGGAATAGACAGGGATGAACATGAAACGCACATCAAATTCGGCTTTTGTATGGACGGCTTTCCTGTTGTCCTGGCGATCGATTCTGACCTGGTGGTAGCCGATTGGCTTATCGTCCAGTAAAACTTTAAAGTTCCAGTACTGTTGTGCATCGTTACTATGAGAAGCTGTCGCAAAACTCATGTTGCTTATAATCAGAGAAAAAAATGCGACAAGGAATATTCTGAACAGCGGTGTTTTCATGACTTTTGTCCTCGATGCAGAAGTTCATTTTTTAACGCAGATTTGCCGGGGAAAAATGCATTGGTAGTTTCAATATACTGACGGTAATCATCGCGGCGGTCTGTAATGTCTTTTTCCATTAGCGAGACGCCGGAGACTTTCAGAAGCAGAAATGTCATCAATATCGGTGACAGCACAGTCCACCAGGCTCCGGACGATAGCGCAAAAAGAAAATAGCCCCACCAGATAAGGAACTCACCGAAATAATTGGGATGGCGGCTATATGCCCAGAGGCCTGAATTCAACACTTTGCCCTTATTTGCGCTATCAGCTTTGAAACGATACAGCTGCTGATCTGCGACTGACTCAAACAGGAACCCCGTGAGCCATAGAGCAATAGCGACTAGTTCTATAACTCCAGTTGCCGCATCGCTGGAAAAGGCAAACAGCAATGGCATGGAAACAATCCATGCCAGCACTGCCTGTAGACCAAAAATGATATACAGGCTCTTGATGTTGAAATAGGGTTGATTGTTGGCACGTATTTCCTGGTAGCGCCTGTCTTCCTCTTTACCTGAGTTGCGTACTGTCAGAAAAATTGACAGCCGAAGCGCCCACAATGTGACCATCACCAGCAATAGCATGTTTCGTTCGGTCAGATTGTTTAAGCTAATTGCATAGGTGATGGCTGCGGCTAGAAACATAAGTGACCAGAGACTGTCGACGATGCTGACATCTTTACGGTAGAGGCTATATAGCCAGGTTAAAAATGCCATCACCAGCATAACAGCCAGTGCATAGAAGGACGCTTGCCAGATTGCGCTCATGCTGTTTCTACCTCGTAGATATTTTTTTGTGTACTGGGGTAGCCGTTAAAGCGCTGAGCCATTGCCATGAGTGCCGGCATGATGATTGCCCAGCCAGTAGCGACAGCCAGCAGCGCAGAGCGGGTATCACTAAACTCCACTGCATTTAGCTGATGGCCAGCGTAATAAGCCAGGGATCCACCAATAGCGCCAAAGGCCGAAGCCAGCAGGTATTTGCCCTTCATCCACTTCAGTGATACGTTGAGGGTGGTTGCAAATAGACCCCACATGGCGATTATCCAGAAAGGCGCGAGGCCGCTGATTGCCTGACTGTGTGGAAATTCAAACAGCCCAGCCCGCACCAGGCTGCTGTCCCACAGTGTGCCAATAAACATGGCGGCGATTACCAGAATGACTTCCCTGGAAACCTCATCAGCGCGCAGCAGGTGCACGGCGATGATAATAGCAACGGCAATCACCCCAAACCATGAATAGCCGGGAGTTGCACCACCGATGACACAGCTGAACCAGCCAATTTGAAAAAGTATGAAATTTTGTACGATCAAAGGCATCTGCTTATTCCTGCTCAAGGTGATTTACTGAAAAGATAATGGCTGACAAACCATTCGTTGCCATCGCGGTAGCCAAAAAGTTCTGCTACGGCGAGGAAAAACATGCGCCAGCGCATGAACCACATTTTTGCAAAATCTTTTCCATAGGTTTGCTGTAAAATTGGCCACACCTGTTCACGGTTGCTGTCCAGGTTTCGCAGCCATGCTTCTGCCGTTTTCTGATAATGCGTGCCATCCCAGCGCCAGCGTTTTTCAATCTTTAATCTGTCCTGAAAGAATAATGGCAGATCATCACTGGGCATCATGCCACCGGAGAAAAAGTAGCGGCTCATCCAGTCGCTGCCGTCCCTGTCTTCAAACAAGTAAGGTACATTTCGATGAACAAAAATGTGCATGAAGAACTTGCCGTCTGGTGAAAGCCAACGGTCGATGCGGCGATACAATTCACTGTAATTTCTCATGTGCTCAAACATTTCAACGGAGACTACGCGGTCAAAGACCTTATCCGTATCAAACACGTTCATGTCAGCCGTAATGACTTCTATGTTATCGAGGCCCAGAGCTTTCGCATTTGCCCTGATGTGTTCACCCTGCGAACTTGAGTTCGATACGGCAGTAATGCTGCATGCAGGATAATTGCTGGCGATCCACTGTGTCAGTGAACCCCAGCCGCAACCGAGTTCAAGTATCTGCATGCCATCTTCAATACCGGCATGCTGACAGGTCATTTGCAGCCCAGCCTGTTCAGCGGCCGCCAGGCTCTGTTCGCCTTCAGCCCAGTAGCAACAGCTGTATTTGCTGTGTGGGCCGAGGGTATGGTAATAAAACTCCTGAGGTACTTCGTAGTGCTGCTCATTGGCCTTTTGCGGAAGCAGGGCTATTTCAGACTTATTCATCTGTTCGATAAATCTAGTCTGGTCCTCCGCCATTTGTGAAATGTCTGAGGCATGAATTTCGTTCAGACGTTGCCTGAGTAATTGGCGTATACCATGTCTTACGAGGCTATCGGGAACGTATCCGGATTCTGTTAGTTCAACGGCGATGTTCTGTTTCATAATTAATCACACCTTAAGTATTTAGTTTAGACTTCTGTAACCTGTCGGAAATTATCGTCAGGCTAGCTGCAAGATCATGCGTAAGCGGTATTGCATTGGCATTGGTAATATCTTCTCGACACGAATAAGACACATCACCGCCGATGAATACCGGGATCGATACTGATCGACATAAGCTTTCGAGGTTTTCATAAATTGATTGGCAACTCAGTGCGGCGGAACCTGCAAGGACAATGCCTTCGCTCTGGGTCGTGTTGCTAACCTGTTTTAATTCAGAGACGGGTAGATCAGTACCGAGCAGTATGATTCGGTACCCCTTGCTGTGTGCTGTTAGCGCAAATAGCAGGATTCCAAATTCGTGGTGCTCACCCGGCAGGCAGGCCATGATAAGTTTCGGTCCCTGGTTGGTCAGGTTCTGATGATGAAAGCGGGCGCCGAGCTTGTTGCGCAGGTACATACTGAAAAAATGTTCTTCGGCAACACTGCCGGTTTTTTTTGCCCAGCGATTACCCAGTTCTCTGAGCAGCGGCAGCAGCAGGCGCGAAGTGACAATGTCTATCGGGTAGAGCGACATTGCATCATTGTAAACAAGGTCCAGTTGCTGCTCGTCATAGCTAACCGTTGCTGCGATCATTTTTTCTGCATAGTGATCCCAGGTGTTACTGTCTTCGTCGACGATAGCAGCAGGTGCATTTTCCAGTATATCTTTTGCAACCTGGCTAATAGACATACCCTGTGACAGACGACCAAGTATTTCTTCTACCAGGCGTATATCACTGCGGCTATACAGCCGATGCCCCTTAGGAGTGCGCAGCGGCTTTATTAACCCATAACGTCGCTCCCAGGCACGCAATGTGACTGCGTTGACACCGGTGATCTCGGATACCGTTCGAATCGGGAATTTTTCAGTGCTGTTTTGTTGCATCATTTGTTGCATGTTGTTTATGATTTCTCTAGTACTTGTACAAATATTGTACATAATGAAACTAATTTGTACAGGGTTTTTTATTTTATTTTCAATAATCTCGTATAATCAATAAGTAAAGGGATTATTATAGTTAATAAATATGTACAAAAGTTATACAAAAAGTGTACAATGCGTATCAGCTGTCGAGGCAGTATAAATAATCTAGCTAACTGCCAGTGAAGGTCTGGACAATGCCATGTGAAAATTCTGTCAATGGCCCTGAATTTGCTGAAGCTGATAGCCTGTGACTAGAAATGTGTGATCTGAAGAGGAAAGTTGTGATGAAGAAAATTACCCTGGGTATCAGTAGTTGCCTGTTAGGAAATGAAGTGCGGCATGATGGTGGGCACAAACGTAACATATATGTGTTGAATACATTGTCAGAGTATTTCAACTTTCGTCCCTGTTGCCCGGAAATGGCTATCGGCCTCGGCACTCCGCGCCCGACAATCAGGCTCAGCCGCACTGCTGATGAACTTCGTCTTGTCGGGTCAAGCGAACCAGATTTAGATGTGACTGATGAGATGAACTACTGGTCTGAGCAGTCAATAAGCGACATGCATGACCTTTCAGGATACATATTAAAGAGCAATTCACCCACCTGTGGTATGGAGCGTGTGCGTGTCTATGATGGCAATGGAGTGCCTGCGCGCGATGGCACCGGTTTGTTTGCAGCGGCCTTGATGAAAGCGATGCCCTGGCTTCCCGTTGAAGAAGAAGGCAGGCTTAATGATCCAATGCTGCGCGAAAATTTCATCGAGCGCGTATTTGTTTATTTCCGCTGGCAAAAAATGATTAACAGTGGCATCACTGTTTCACAGCTTATGGAATTCCACCAGCGTCATAAGTCTATTTTGCTTGCTCATGATGAAGTGGAGTATCGAAAATTGGGCCCACTGATTGCGAGCGTAAATAAGGCTAACCTGGAAGAAGTTGCCAACGAATATCTATTACGTGCTATGACCTGCCTGAAAGCAAAGGCATCGAGGAAGCGCCATACCAATGTGTTAATGCATGTGATGGGTTACCTGAAGACAAAGATCGACAGTGATGATAAGCAGGAACTAATAGAGGTAATGGATAAATACCGCCTGGGCCAGGTCCCATTAATCGTGCCGATTACTTTAATGAAGCATCACTTGCGAAAATACCCAGATGAATATATCAGCCGGCAGTATTACATGGACCCGTATCCTGAAGAACTGATGCTGAGGAACTCAGTGTAGGACTTCTTCACGTCGTCTTCACAGTTCTTCGAGCAAACTCCACAAAATATTATTTAACACATTCTCAGCAAATACTGCGTAAGAGGAGAAATCGATGACAGAAACTGAAAAAACACAGCGTCTGCTGCTGGTCGAAGACAACCGTGACATCGCCGAGATGGTCTATGCATACCTTGACCACCGCGGTTTCGAAATGGATTTTGCCGGCGATGGAATTACCGGGCTGCATCTTGCTGTCACCAATGACTACGATGCGATTATCCTTGACCTGATGCTGCCTGGCATGGATGGCCTAAAGGTCTGCGAGAAATTGCGCGAGGAGGCTCGCAACAATACACCTGTACTGATGCTAACGGCGCGGGACACACTTGAAGACAAGCTTGCCGGACTCGATATCGGGGCCGATGATTACCTGGTAAAACCGTTTGAGATCCGTGAACTGGAGGCGCGTGTGCGTTCGCTGATCCGCAGGCATCATGGACTGGTAAGTCCGGAGACTTTACAGGTTGCTGACCTCAAGTTTGATACAGGTACGCTGGAGGTTAGCCGTGATGGACAGTTGCTGCATTTGAGTCCAACCTGTATGAAGATACTACGAATTCTGATGACGGCTTCGCCACGGGTAGTTAGCCGCAGCGATCTCGAGCGCCAGGTCTGGGGCGACATCCTGCCGGATTCAGATACCTTGCGAAGCCACCTGTATAATCTGCGGCAGTCGATCGACAAACCCTTTGATACGCCACTGTTGCAAACCATGCAGGGCAATGGATACCGGCTGACGCCTCAATGAATGCAAAGTGGGGGATTCAGCAGCGCCTGGTCAGGGCTTTCCTGCTGCAGGCATTGCTGATCAGCATTACTGCTGTTATCGGTGTTTATGCTGCCGGCACCATGATCCGTGAAGTCCTGGTCACCCGAGCGTTGCAGGAAGAGGCAAATTATTTCTGGGATCAGCGCGTGCGAAATCCCGCTTTTACTCTACCGCATACACTGAATCTTACCGGCTACCTGGATTCGGGGGACAGTCGGCCGCCGCAACACCTGGCGTCCTTCGGGCCCGGTTATCATGATCTCCCCAGCGAGGCTGATTTCAGTACTCTTTATGTCACTGAGCAGAATGGTGAAAAACTGTATCTGTTATTTGATGGTGAGCAGGTAGGTCGTCTCGCCCTGTATTTCGGGTTACTGCCGTTAATGCTGGTTCTGGTTGCTCTATACCTTGCTGCCTGGATGTCCTGGAGGCTGGCTGGTCGTGCGATTTCCCCTCTTATCTGGCTGGCGCATGAGGTGGATCGATTTGATCCGGATCCAAAAGCCAACAACCTGGTAAATGTTGACGAGATTCCCTCCGGTGTAGACAGGGAAGTGCTGGCACTGGCTACAGCACTGAATAACCTCAACCTCCGCATCACTGATTTTGTTGAACGCGAGCACCAGTTCACACGTGATGCCAGCCATGAGTTGCGTAGCCCATTGACCGTAATCAAGATTGCTGCCGATATGCTGCTCAGTGAGCAGGAATTATCACAGCAGGCGCGTAACTCGGTAGTACGTATCCGCCGTAATGCCGGTGATATGGAAGAATTGATGGAAGCCTTGCTGCTGCTGGCACGCGAATCCGATCTTGGTCTCTCCATAGATGAGGTCTGTGTCAATGACGTGCTGGACGAAGAAGTGGAGCGAACCCGGCAGGTGATTGGCGATAAACCTGTCATATTTGAGCTTGAACATGACTGTCGACTTTATGTGCAGGCCTCAGCAAAGGCGCTGGCAATGCTGCTTGGAAACCTGCTGCGCAATGCCGCTAACTATACCGACCAGGGAACAATTAAAGTCACACTAAGTCAGCAAGGGGTTTCCATTGAGGATACTGGTGTGGGAATGACCGAAGAGCAGCTGGGCAAGGCCTTCACACCATATTATAGAGCCCCCGGTGCATCGCGAGCAGGACACGGCGTCGGTCTGAGTATCGTCAAGCGTCTGTCGGACCGCTTTTCCTGGCCGCTGCAAATGAACAGTGAACCGGGTGAGGGGACACGCGTACGGGTGTTTTTCCCCGGTGGAAAATGCAGCGAAGGAGAAGCTGCATGATAGGGTTCAGAAAATACCTGGAACATGCCTGTTATGCGCAGTCACACGCTATTTAATAATTTACAACAGCAGACTACTTTTACTGTTGTCACAACGGAGATAAACCAATGAAACGCATTTCTATCATCAGCATGCTGTTGCTGTTCCTCAGCGGCTGCACCGGGGTTCCAGAAGGGGTGACGACAGTTAACGGGTTCGACCTCGAGCGCTACCTCGGTCGCTGGTACGAAGTGGCCCGCCTGGACCATCGATTTGAGCGTGGTATGAGTCATGTGACAGCTAATTATAGTTTGCTGCCGGATGGCGGTGTGCAGGTGATCAACCGTGGATTCGATACGGATAAACAGGAATGGGAGGAAGCTGAGGGCAAGGCCTATCCTGTCGGTGATCCGACGATTGGCCAGCTCAAGGTCTCCTTCTTCGGGCCATTTTACGGTGGTTACAACATTATCGAGCTGGAATCGAAAGACTACAGTTATTCACTGGTCAGCGGTCCGAACCTTTCCTATTTATGGATCCTTTCACGCACGCCGCAACTACCGCAGTCTGTACTAGATCAGCTGGTAGAAAAGGCACGAGAGCTGGGCTTTGACACAGATAGTCTGATTTATGTTGATCAGACAGGGGATCCGGGTGAACAATCAAAGTCGGGTGAAAGCTGATGATAAGTGAAAAGCCAGTTCCAGCAAGCCGTGCCGGACGTCTGATGCAAATGGGACGTCTCGCCGGTGGTCTCGCCGGTGGCATGCTTGGCGCCGGTTTGCGACAGGTGGCAGCCGGCAACCTGCCAACCATGGGTGATATGTTGTTGACACCCGCGAATGCGACGCGGCTGACGAACAGGCTGTCCGAGATGCGTGGAGCGGCGATGAAAGTTGGACAACTGCTGTCGATGGAATCGAATGACCTGCTGCCGCCGCAGCTGACAGAGATCCTTGCCCGGCTGCGGCAGGATGCGCATGCGATGCCGATTGGCCAGGTCGATGCCGTGCTTACGAAGGCATGGGGCGAATCCTGGCAGGATCGTTTCAGCCGTTTCGTTTTTACTCCACTGGCCGCTGCATCGATTGGACAGGTGCACGAGGCGATGACAGTGGATGGCCATCATCTAGCGATAAAAATTCAGTATCCGGGCATCCGCCAGAGTATCGACAGCGACGTCGATAATGTTGCGGGATTGCTGAGCCTGTTTAACATGGTTCCAGCCGAGACATTAAGACCGCTGCTGCAGGAGGCCAAAATACAACTGCATGCCGAGGCCGATTACCTTGCTGAGGCACAACACCTTGAGGCCTTCGCTGAGCATCTCGCTGGCGATGACGGCTTCGTCGTGCCACGTGTCCATGCTGAACTGACTACAGGCGATGTACTGGCGATGGAATTTATGGCTGGTGAGCCGATCGAAAAAATAGCCGGCCATTCTCAGCAACAGCGTGACCGCCTGGCGACGCGTCTGCTGGAGTTAAGTCTACGCGAATTATTCAACTGGGGACTGGTGCAGACTGATCCCAACTATGCCAATTTTCTTTATCAGCAGAACCAGGACCGCATAGTGCTGCTCGATTTTGGTGCTGCTCGTTGCTACAACCAGCAACGGCGTAATGCTCTTGGCCGACTGATGCTTGCCGGTATGCAAGATGATATGGTGATGCTGAAGCAGGCCGCGGTCGAAGTCGGCTATCTTGGTGATAGCGACGCACCTGCATATGTTGAAGCAATCATACAGCTGTTGAGCATGGCCACTGAGCCAGCTCGTGTAACAGAAGGTTTCGATTTTACCACTAATGATCTGTCGCAGCGGATGAGCCAGCTGCTTTTCAAGTTGAGAATGGAGAACCGCCTGTGGCGTATGCCGCCGCCGGATATCCTGTTTCTGCATCGCAAGTTAGGTGGTATGTATATGCTGTGCGCGAAAATGCAGGCGCGGGTCGATGTCGGCAAACTGGTGGAGCAATATGCGAGACCTTATAGTTCAATCTGACAGTCTGACAAAGCTGAGGTGATGACACACATGACACAATGGAATATCTTCCGCCGTATGCAGACTATACAAGCGGTTGCCTGCTGATGCAGCAAGGATCAACATTCGCTGTCATCGTCGTCGGTGACGAACTGCTCAGCGGCAAGCGAAAAGATAAGCATCTGCCGCATGTGATCGATACGCTGGCGGTACGTGGTGTGCAGCTGGCGAGTTGTCATATTGTTGGTGATGATATCGATGCACTGGTGATGCAACTGCAGCATAGCCGTCAGTACCAGTCGCCGGTCATATGCTTCGGTGGAATCGGCGCGACGCCGGATGACAATACCCGTGCGGCTGCAGCGGAGGCCTTTGATCTAACGCTTACTCGCCATCCTGAAGCAACGCACCTGATAGAGCAGCAGTTCGGTATCGAAGCCTATCCCAAGCGTATTTTAATGGCAGATCTGCCGCAGGGTGCGACACTCGTCCCCAATCCCTACAATAATATTCCCGGTTTTAGTATCGAACAGCATTACTTCCTGCCCGGTTTCCCGCAAATGGCCTGGCCGATGCTCGACTGGCTGCTTGAAACTTATTATGGAGACATGGTGGGAGAAGAGATCCTCGAGAGTTCAGTACGAATCTACCAGGTGCGTGAGTCAGATTTAATTGACCTGATGGACGCCCTCAAACAGGAACATCCTGCAGTGAAGATATTTAGCTTGCCGCATCTTGGGGAGTTGCCGTCTATTGAAATGGGTTTTCGTGGGCCGGCAGCGAAGGTGGAGCAGGCGTATATAGCATTATGCCAGACACTCGATGCGCGTGGAGATTCGTACGAGTCTGCTGCGCAGCCATCAGCTCTGGCAGGAAATAGATTTCCCAGTAATTAGCCTTTAGAAGCAGAAAATCCAGTAGTAGTCACGCATGATATTGCTCGCTGACAATCTCTTTTAATTTCGTTTGTTGTTATTTAAAAAAAAAGGAGAGCGATCATTCGCTCTCCTTTTGACTTACTATTGCTTGTTTATGTCAGACAGATATTCACTAGAACCTGAATCGGGCGCCCAGCAGGACATTATTGGTCTTGTAGGCAATACTGTTTGAAACAGAACCGGTAGCTGCCGTTGTCGTGACATCTACATCGGAAGTGGCAAAGTAGCGGTACTCGGCAAACA